>NZ_JBLUPY010000018.1:0-87352 GCF_048068215.1 Pseudomonas sp. NY15372 | reverse complement strand
GTACGCAGCAGGAGGATGGGCAGGCCGCTTCGCTCGCAGGCGTTGCAGGTCCCGTTGGGATTGGGGATCGCCTGGCGCATGGCGGTGATGATGGATTTGCTGATGCTCATGAGTGGCTCCGGGCCATGGGCAAAGACATGGCAAGCTGTTTCCAAGTGGTGTCGTTGTAGGTGATGAAGCGAGATACCAAGCTCTGCTTGCCTTCAGCCGCTTGCGCTACGTCCTGCTGAATGGTCGGATGGGATAGCAGCAGCGGATGGATCATGACCAAGTGCAGGCATAGGCAATGGATGTCTTCGCTCTCGCGGAGCCCACGTTGCCAGGCCTCCCAGATCAACCTGAACGCATGAATGGGTGCTATCGGAGGAAGACCTGAGCGGCCTTGCCAGCGCAGGCATGCAGATCCTTGCCTATCTGCATTGAGATCACGCCAAGCCCCTAGGAGACGGCTCACTTGGGGCGCCATGCTTTGAACGTCGCGAGCCAAATCGGGTATTTGCACTTCACCGATAAAGGCTTTTCCAACAATTTGTTGGAGATCGCCGTGGAGGGTCGGATAAAACCAGGCCCGGATCGGCCAGAGCAGTCCACTGACGTTGTCCATGGCTGCAGCCAGCAACTCCAGACGTGCAGGCTCGAACCAAGGAGCAATTGCCTGGCCGACTGTGGGCTTCAAGGCGCGGCCTTGTTCAGCAAGGTGTTTTGCGACAATCGCTGGAGGTTGTTCACTCACCAACCATCCGCAGATGTAACGCTTATCGAAAGTGATCTCTGCCATTGCCTGGGCAACACTCAGGGACAGATGTCCTGTGGTTACCTGGCCTGGAGCAGCCAGTTGCACCAGTGCTGGCCACTCCGTAGGAAGCTGGGTCAGATCGGGTCGCGAGATAAGCTCAATCGCCTCGCTTCCCAACGCTTGGCACAACATCGAAATACTGAGGGGATGCTCCGGATCGCAATCAGCGAGAGGGTCCAGCACGAGGTAGAGGTATTCATTGGCATTACGTTGTGACGCGAATTCCACAACCTGATCCACGTTCATCGTTTCTGCTCGCCACATGTTTCCTGACCATGCAAGAGCTGGCTGGAAATCGGAAAAGCGTTTCCTGCTCCGGCATTTTCTTTGGTCATCGAACCCTTGAGTCGTAGATTTATTCCATCCAGCGTGATGCCCTCCGCATCAATACGAAGGGTTCCGCCTGGTGCTCTGATTGTCACACTCTCTGCGGCATGGATCTCATATGCTTGAGTGGAATGTCGAATGGCATGACCCGTCTTGACCTCGGCATGTCCGGCGATTTGCTGCTCTAGATTTCCACCCACTTCAATCGTGTGATTGGCGGTCGTCGTATCCGTCCTGTTATTGCCAACCTGTTCGACGCGATTTGCGTTGATGCTGATCGTCTGATTGCAACCAATCTCCAGATGTGAATTGCGTCCTATGGTCATGCGCTCGTCGTTACCGACAGTCTTGCTGCGGTCATGTCCGATAATGACGGTTTCATCGTGATCGACCTGTTCACGACGGTCATTACCTACCAATGTGGTCTCATCATGCTTGACCACATTGTTCTGGTCCCTTTGCGCATGGATGAACACCTCTTCCTGCCCCAGCTCATCTTCGAAACGGAGCTCGTTGAAGCCTTGTCCTTTGTGGGTCTGGCTTTTGATGGTCATGCGTGTCTTGTGCTTGGGCAGCTCGTAGGGGGGGAGCTGGTTTCCGCAGTAGGTGCGCCCGGTGATCAAGGGTTGGTCAGGGTCGGCGTTGACGTATTGGACGATCACTTCCTGGCCGATCCGCGGGATGGCCATCGAACCCCAGCTGCCGCCGGCCCAGCCTTGCGATACCCGTATCCAGCAGGAGCTGAACTCGTTTTCCTGGCTTTCGCGGTCCCAGGGGAAGCTGACCTTCACCCGGCCCCATTCATCGCAGTAGATCTGCTCGTCGGGCGGGCCCACGACGGTTGCCATGTGCGGGCCATCGATACGTGGCTTGGGCAATGGGGCGGGTCTCCATTCGAGTTGGCCGGGCACGAGCTTTGCCGTTTGTTCGTAACGGGTGCCACGCTGGGCTTGGGCGGCTTCCTCCTGGAGGCTGGTGAATTGCGAACCTTCGTGATGCACGCTGACCACTCGCCAATGAGCATTGAGGTCCTGGCGCGGGTGGTCGGCCAGAATGAAGCCCAGCCCTGGCTGCAGGCGCATGTCGTCACCCTCGGTCTCGGCCATGCGCGCATCGTGGCGCAAGGCGTTGAGGCGGGTCTGGGTGAAGGGCTTGCCAGCCGCTTCGCGTTTGTAGCGCCCTGGGTAATCGAAGAACTCGTAGTCTTGAGCCTGGTGTTGCGGGTCGTCGTTGATGGCGTACTGCTCCAGACGTGCGCCTGGGTACCGGAAGCAGTAGTCGCGTTGTGTCTGGCAGGCCGTTCGCACCTGTTCGTGGTAGCGGAAGCGGCGCAGCGCCGGCTCGGGTTGGTCACCGCCGCTGTTGGGGTGGTATTGCACGGTGATGGGAATGTCGTCGGCGGCGGCCCCATCATCCTGGCGCCTGTCGAGGTCGTGCTCGATCATCCCCAGGGCCAGCAGGCGGTCGGTGATGATCAGCTTGTGTGCCTCGGCGGTGTGATCGAAGCGGTAGATGAAGCCTTCCTCGGCCGCCAGGCGGGTGATGAAGGCAAGGTCGGTCTCGCCCGCCTGGACACAGAATTCGCGGACCTGATGGTCGAAGCAGGTCACCCATTCGACTTGGGTCAGGCGCTGGGCCTTGAACATCAGCTCGAGAATCTGCGGGGCGGTCTTCTGTTGGAAGATGCGCCAATTGGCACGCAGGCGTGCCCGGGCCAGTTGCGGCTCGACCAAGGCCTGGTAGCGGGTGCGATGAAAACCGCTGTCGCCTTGGCTGAAGGCGCTGACCAGGCCATGGACGTGGCGCACCGCTTGGCGGCCGCGCCAGAGGGTGAACAGTACGGGTTGGTCGAGCAACTGGCCGAAGTCGACGTCGTCCTCGGTGCTGACCAGTTCGAGGTGGAGTTCGAACGGCGTGCTCAGGCCTTCGTCGAGGGTGAAAGACACCACCTCGAAGGTGGCCGAACCCACCAGTGGCTGGAAACTGAAATGCAGGTCGGATTGGCTGGGCATGAGAAGTCCTTGTCTGCCGTCTGAGGGACAAAGCCCAGGCAGGTGAACCCGCCCGGGCATCGCAGCCACGTCAGACGATTGGCTTGCGCCAGTCGTCCGAACCCTCGGTGCCTGCCACCGTATGGGCCCAGGTGATCTTGCGATAGGACATGGACACTTCGATCAGTTGGGTGAAGTTCTCGTTCTCCTCGGCCTGGGCATGAGGCAGCACCGTATTGATGTCCACGATGATGGCGTCTTCGAGTTTGGTGGTGAAGAAATGCTCCTGGGTGCCTTCCACGGAGGTGCGATACCAGTTCACTTCGACCGAGGGCAGCATTTCTCCGCTGGCCAGTGCCTGGTACATCAGGGGCGTGGCTTTGTTCAGCGTGCTGGTGAAGACGAATGGTTTATGGACCCGCTGCCCTGATGGTTGGCCGCTTTGCGGGTCGGTGGGCACGGTCACGCGGTGTTTGATTTCCTGCACGAGGATTTCGTCTTCATGACCCTCGACATAGCTATTGCCCACGGATTCGTGGGTGGTAGCCCCAGCGGTGATGTTGCCTTGTTTTTTTCCTTCGATCTTGATGTAAGCGGGTGTTGGCATGGCAGGCTCCTGCGTCCATGTGGATTGACATGCGCACCAGTGGTGGCATGGCCATCGGGAGTCGATGGGCTTGTTCGGCAGGGCACCCGCCCCGCCAATTCGTTGTGTTCGGTTGTTCCGGTCGCGGGCATCGCTACTGCAGGATGCCGTTGAGCGATTCCAGTACCTCGCGGGTGACCAGGTGCAAGCGGTAGCTGTAGTAGCCGTACATCATCCCGATCACCACCGCGCTGATGAGCAATGGGCTCCACCATGGCCACTGTCGCTTCATCCGGAAGTTGCGCGGGGCGACGTTGCTCAATGGATCGCTGAGTGATTCCGGAGTGGGGCCGCGCAGTTCCCGAATGAGTCGGTGTAATTGGGTGATGAGCGCTTGCAGGGCCTGGTCGCCCTTGGGGGCGGCGCCGTATTTGCCCTTCAGGCCGATGCACAGGCACAAGTACATGAATTCCAGGACATCCTGGTACCGTTGGGCCTCCTGCATCATGCGTGACAGCACGGTGAAGAACTTCTCGCCGCCCCAGGTTTCCTGGTGGAAGTCGCTGAGCAATGTCCGCTGGCTCCAGACGGAGCTCTTGCCCCATGGCGTCCCCATCACGGACTCATCGAGATACAGGCACAGCGCATAGGAATAGGCCAATAGATGAGCAGGCTCGTAGGCGTGCTGGCTCATTTCCTCCAGCACGATTGCGACCTGGTTGTGCACATCGTTACGCAAGCCTGCTATGTCGTCGTGCCTGTCCAGCGTTCGCAGGCGTATGGCCAGGCCAAGCAAGGGCATTGCGGCATCGACCATCGGGTTGCTGAAGCCGCCGCGGAGCTGGAAGTCCGGGTCGGCGATGTCTTCCACGCTGTGCCTGGGAGTGGATACGAGACCGGGGGCGATCCCTGATCCTGTATCGGGCCTATCAAGTTGGGTCTGCATGCCTGGGCCGGTCATATCAAGCGTGTGTCGAGTATTCATCTCATTCACTCCTGATCGCCCAGAACTGCAGCTCCAGGCCAGGGAACTCACCGGCGACATGGAAGCCGAACCCACTGCTTTCGTTCATCACCTGCCAGGCCGGGCTGCGACGGTCCAGCTCGAAGTAGCTGAACCCGGAATGGAAGGGCAACTCCCGAGGGGCGACGGGCAATGGCAATAGAGGGATGCCGGGCAACTGCAGGGGGACGAGGTCATTCAATGCCTCCCGTGAGGTGACCTTCGCTTTTTGCAGGAACTGCTGGCGCAGCGTGTCGGCTGGCAAGTCGGCGTGGACGGCCAGGACGAACGCGGCGTTGTCGAGCAGGCGGCGATCGTCGAGGTGGGCAACCAGAACGCCGAACTGCTCCGAGGTGAGGGGCAGCGAGACGGCACGTGGTTGCAAAACGGTGCTCAAGGCCCGGCGCAGCGCTTTCTCCAGCGGTTGGAACGAGGTGGACAGGGCATTGTGCTGGTAGGCCGGGTACTCCTGGGGCAATCGGCTTTCATCCGTGAAGGTCATCAATTCGCCGCAGGCCTGACTCATGGCCAGGTAAAGCTGCTCTGGATGGACCTGGACGTGTCGTGCCAGGTGCTGGAAGCATGGCCACCAGCGGTTCATGGTTTGCAGCAAGTTGAAGTCGGTAATCTCGGCCACACCCGATTGGCCTGCCGACCCAAGCCGCGCTGCCAGGTTGCGGGCACGTTCGCGCAGGGTGTTGGTCACCTCGTCAAGAAACCGCTTGAGGGCTGGTACCGCCTGCACGGATACGCAGGTGGGATAGAAACCCTCGTCCAGTAGAAGGCTGCCATCTGTGCGGCGTTCGAGAATGCGGGTCAAGGCGAGGCGGGTATACGCGCTGCAGTCTTCGCCTTCGCGTTTGAGTTGCAAATTCGGTACGGCAAGCTCGACCCGCACCTGGTCGCCGTCGGCGGTGTGGGTGTCCTTGATCTCCTGCGCCTGGGCGACGTAGCGATAATTGGCAGGGCTGTCCGGCCAGCTCACCTCGCGGCCACCCCCGGTGCGTAGGGGGAGGCACAGGTAGACATGGCGCCTCTGGGTGCCGTCGTCGTCTATTTCCAGCGGTGGCGGTGGAGGCAGGTCCCCGGGGATGTCGAACACGGTGCCGTCCGGCATGATGCCCCGTGCCCGGGTGATCGCAATCTTGCCCAGACTCAGGTACTCCTGGTTCAGCTGTAGCTCGCTGAAGCCGTAGAACGCAGTGTTGAGGCTGCTCAGGCGCTGGTGCAACGCGGCTTCGCTGGCCTTCGTCAGTTGCTGGAAATGCTGCGGCTTGATGAACAGGCCTTCGTGCCAAAGGACAGGGTTACGTGAGCTCATGGGGATTCCGAGACAGTTGGAAGGTACGACGCAGGACCGGTACGAGGGCCATCAGCTTTCCTCCGTGAGCAGGATCTGCGCGTCATTGACTTGCACGCCGAGGACGACCTTGCGGCCACGGGGTTCGATTCGCAGGACCTGTCGCCAGATGGCGTCCTCGTGGTTGCTGTAGTTGGCGACCACCGCGATGAAGCGGGTGTCGGCATCGAGGGGTTCGAATCGCACGAACTTGAATTGCCCGGGTGACAGCAGGTAGTCATCGTCCCGTATGTAGGTGCTGCGCAGGGCTTTGGCCGGATCCTGATCGAGCAGTTGGTAGAGGCTGTTGCGAAAGAGGGAGTCGTCCCGTAGCTGCAAGATCTTGATGGCGATGGGCGTGGCGATGGGGGCTGTGGGCACCGACGATGGCGCCGGCAGGGACAGGTCTGCTGTCGGGGTGCGGTACTGGCCAAGGCCGCCTTCCTCGATGTCAGCGCTCCCCGGGGATGCTTCAGGTACCTGCGTCAGCAGTGAGAGGGCCGGATACTGCTCGTGCAACTGTTCCAACAGGCCTTCTACTTTTTCAGCCAAGGCGTGTGGATCATCTGCGCTGAGGCTCACGGTGTAGGTGCCAGATGCCTGTGCATCGGAAACCGCTGCGTCGAGGCTGTACGGGTTGCCATTGAGGGTAGGGCTGGCATAGAGGCTGAATGCGACCTCGGTAGGTTGATCGCCAGGCGCCCCGACAGGGATGGAAGGATCCATCAGCACTTGCCCTATCTTGCCCAGCGCAGTGCAGCCCGTCAGGACGAGAAGCAAGGGCACGACCATGAACGGACGACGGTTCATGAAGACGCTCCCCTGATGATGCGTTGGGTTCGATGGCCCGGTGTACTGGCAAACGGCGAGCGAGGCCTGGCGTCCAGCAGGGCCAAGGGGTCGACCGCTTCCTGCGGGCTGAACGTTTCGTAGATATCGGTTGCCGGGCCGTGGGCCGGCGCGATGGCGTGGTGCAGCGGCCTGGGTGGCCTGTCGGCGACAAGGGCGTCGAGCACATGCTTCCCTGGATCGAACAGCTGTTCCAAGGCGCACCGTTGCATGTGGCGGCGTTCCTGGCCTTGGTGGTAGTGCACCAGCAGTCGATAGGCGCCGACTTGCAGGCAGTCACCATCCTGCAGGCGCACGGGAGCCAGGTGGCCGAGGCTTAACAGGCTGTCATTGAGGTAGGTGCGGCCACAGCGATCGAGAACGCAGAAACTGTTCTCGCTCCAACGGATTTCGCAATGAACAGGCGCGATACGCCGGTCGCGGTCGGCAAGCCTCCAATCGGCATCCTGGCTGCCGATCGTGCCGCCGCGGCGGTTGAACGGATGATGCGTGGTAACGCCATGTTGCAGCTGTTCGAGATTGCTGATGGTCAAGATCAAGGTTTTCATGAGCGTCCCCGGATACGCACTACAGGGCTGTGCTTGCCTTGGCTGTCATCGAGAAAGCTGGTCCAGCCGAGGTGGGCACCGTTCGAGCGATGCAGGCACAAGGGCAGCAATGCGTTTTGTTCGAGGCGCAACTCCAGGTCATAGGCGAGGGCATCGCGGAGCAGGAAATCGATCAGTGCGCGCAATCGGCTGAAATTCATCCCGCTGGGCAGGAAGGCGCGCAGTTGCGTCTGGTTCAGGTCGTCAACCAGAAGCGTGAACTTGCTGCAGCGGGTACGGGTGCGATCACCGACCACGAAGGTGCTGCCCGCCTGGCCGTTACGGCATCCAAGCCGTACGCGTTGCCTGGGGTCGGTGGGTACCGATCGGGTTTCGAATTCGCGCACCCGCACTGCCGAGAGATCGAAGCAATGCGCAATGATCCCGGCGACCGTGCCGGGCGCGCGACTACGGCTGGCGATGACACCGGCGAAACTGAGCAACCGGCTCCATGGGAGCGCCGTGTCTCCCCGCAGTTGCTCATCGTTCAGGCCGATCAGCGAGAAGATATAGCGAGAGAAGTGGTCGTTTGCCTGGGCTTGGAACCGGATGTAGTAGCGGTACTTGCGCCAGCTGCGGTGCAACAGGCTGAGCAGGTAGTGATTGAAAAAGTCGAAGAACGCCGGGCGCAGACCGATCTCCTGGGCATGCTCATAGGCGAGCTGTTCCAGGTAATAGCTGGGCAGGGGCGAGTCAGTACCGTGTAGCCCCAGGAACGTGGTGCATATGCGGTAGCGCGAACGCTCGTCATGACCCGCTCGTACCGGCAGCCGTCGAGCCTCCACGACGTCTGCAACCGGGAAAGCGAGACGCGGGTCACTGCCCAGGCGCAGTCGTGGTTGCGCAGCCTGCCTGGGCCAACGTGGCTCGAGATCGTCGCCGTGCAAGGCGTGCAGCCGCTCCAGCAACTGGAAAAAGTTGTGCTGGTGGGCTTCGGCGAGCAGCGTGTCGGCTAGATCAATGGTTGTCTGCCGGTCAGCAAAGGCCATGTGTAATGCTCATTGTTGGTGGTGTTGATCACTTCCAGCTGGTGGAAGGCATTGATGCTGGCGTAGAGGGCAAAGAAGTGAGAAAGCACACAACTGAACAGGTAGAGATCTCCTTCGCAGAGGAATGCGTGCTGGTCGAGCTTCAATTGCGTGCGCAAACCGCGAATGGGCAGGCCATTGATCAGCCAGTCCAGCGGTTCGGTTTGCGCGCTCCCTATGCCGTCGAGGCGCTTGCGTGTCGCCCGTGCCTGTTGGATGTCATGCAGGGCGGCGAAGTCGTAGGCACCGATCACTGCCTTGAGGGGCTCGGCCGACAGCAGCGACAGGTAGTTCAGGGACAGGTTGGATATCAGCGTCCACTGCAGCTGGCCGTCCAGTACCGGCCTGAACGGCCGAGTGGGCTGGCAGATATTGCGGTAGCTGGCCAGGGGCGGGGAGAACTCGCTGTTGACGCAGATATCGCCGACACCCAGTGCCAGCGGCAGGTCCCGGTTCGTGCAGGTCAGGTCGATAGAGGCGGTTTCCAGCTGGCCCACATAGAGGCTTTCATCTGCCCGGACGAACGCTATCCGGTGCGCCAGGCCATCGCCACGCAACGAGTTCTCGACCTTGCAACGGTAATACAACGCCGTGCGCCCCTGGGCATGCTCGATCTCGTGGGCAAACGATTCGAAAGGGTGGAACACCCGTAGTTGTTCACCCAGGTGGCCATCGGTCGAGCGCCGCCAACTCGCCACGCGATCGACGCTGAAGATCTCGTAGGCATCGGGTCGTTTGCCGCAAGGCGTCAACCGCACCTGTTCGACCTGGCCGGAGAGATCGATGGGTTCGGCACTGTGTTCGAACAGGTTGACTGCAGGTGTGCAGAACAGGCTGAAATCCCCCTTGCCGACACGCAGCGTGGCGGGTAAGGGGCGGTTGAAATGAAACGCGATGCGTACATTGTGGCTCGCCTGTTCTGGCCAAAGCCGACGTAGGCCGGTCAGGCCAAAGAAATGGAAGCGTTGGGGAAAGACGAAGTATTCCTGCAGAATTCGGTAGCCATCGAAGACGTTACGGGGGTAGGGCAACAATGCCTCATCGGGGCTGAAACCCGGAAAGTGGATGTTGCTGGCGGGCAGGTGTTGGACCTCGCCGTTGATGGTCACGCTGATGAATTCGAGGTACTGCGATAACCACAGGTAGAGCGTTTGAGCGCAGGCCTTTTCACCGCTCAGGTAGAACGTCAGGTCATCGCAGGCCAACGCGTTCAGCGGACGTTGGACCAGGGGAACCAGGTCGATGCGTACAATCGACCCATCGGAGGCCCGAGCCGCACTCGCTTCGCCAATGTCGAAAGGGTGGAGCTTCACCTCGGTACAGCTTCGATATTCGCAGGTGATGCCATTCACCGGGTGCGCGAACAAGCGTGAACCCTTGGGAATGACGTGTGGCTGGCTGAGGGATTGTTCCAGCGGTGTGAATTGGATGATCGTGGCGCTGGGCAACGGGCGTAGATAATTGGGCCAAAGCATCTGCAGCATGGTGTGCGTCAGTTCTGGCAAGTCGTCTTCGAGCTTCAGCCGCAGTTTCGCGGTGAGGAAGGCAAAGCCTTCCAGCAGTCGCTCCACGTCCGGGTCGCTGCTCGTTTCTCCCAAAAAGCGAGCAAGCTGAGGGTTGTCTTTCGCAAAATCCGCACCCAGTTCGCGCAAGTAGCGAAGCTCTTCGCCAAAGCATTCTTTCAACGACATGGGGTCATCTCACTCGGGTGTAGCGGCTGTGGCCATCAACGAGCAGATCGATCTGCAACAGCTTTGCGCAATCATCGACTTGGACATGGCAATCCAGCCGTAGATGCAGCTCCAGCGGTGCCTGTGCGTTGGGGATGCCGTGTAAGGACTGGATCTGGATACGCGGTTCGTAGCGGCTGATCGTGCGGTGAATGTCTGCGCTCACTTCACGAAGCACATCCGTGTCGCTGAAATCGTGGCTGTTGAAGTCGCGCAAACCCAGGTCCGGGCTGCTTTGCGAGCAACCCTGGCGAGTGTTGAGCAGCGTTTCGAGATGACGCTTGATCGCATCGAACGATGACGTCTGCCGGAATTCGTATTGCCGCCAGGGCCGTTGGCCCGCCGGGGCTTGTGCGACCAAGCGTTCGAAAAGCGTACTCATTGGGTATCGAGCCGACCGACCAGGGAGATCTCGAAATTGGCGCCCATGTACTTGAAATGGGGGCGTACGGCGAGCGAGACCTGGTACCAGCCTGGATCGCCCGCAACGTCCGAGACTTCTATTCGGGCAGACCGCAGCGGACGGCGACTACGTACATCGGCAGAAGGATTTTCCTGGTCGGCGATGTACTGCTTGATCCATTTGTTGAGCTCGCTCTGCAGGTCGTTGCGCTCCTTCCAACTGCCGATCTGTTCACGTTGCAGCACCTTGATGTAATGGGCCAGGCGATTGACGATGAACAGGTAGGGCAACTGTGTGCCGAGTTTGTAATTGGTCTGTGCTTGCTGGCCTTCCGGCGTTTTCGGGAAGGTCTTCGGCTTTTGCACGGAATTCGCGGAGAAGAAAGCGGCGTTGTCGCTTTCCTTGCGCATGGTCAGGGCGATGAAGCCTTCCTCGGCCAGCTCGAATTCCTTGCGGTCGGAAATCAATACTTCGGTCGGTATCTTGGCCTGAAGCTGCCCCAGGGATTCGTAGAAGTGAACAGGCAAATCGTCGACCGCGCCGCCGGATTGCGGACCGATGATATTTGGGCACCAGCGATAGCGGGCAAAGCTGTCATTGATACAACTCGCCATCAGCAGGGCTGCATTGCCCCACAGGTAGTTATCATGGCGGCCATCGATGTTTTCGTCATAGCTGAAGCTGGCGATGGGGTGTTCCTGGCGGTCATAGACCGAACGCAGCATGAAGCGCGGCAGCACCAGGCCGACATGGCGGGCATCCTCGCTGTCGCGAAACGCACGCCATTTGGCAAAGCGAGGGCCTTCGAAAATATCCCTGACTTCTTTGAGATTGGGCAAGCCTTCGAAACTGCCCAAGTTGAAGAAGTCGGGGGCAGGGGCGGTAATGAACGGTGCGTGGGACATGGCGCCGACCGAGGCCATGTAACTTAATAATTTGATATCGGGCGAGGAAGGGCCGAAGTTGTAATTGCCGATCAGGGCGGCGATCGGTTCCCCGCCAAACTGGCCATAGCCTGCCGTGTAGACATGCTTGTATAAACCACTGCAGGTAATGTCTGCGGCGTTGTCGAAGTCTTCGAGCAAGTCTTCTTTGCAGGTGTGAAGTATCTCCAGTTTTATGTTTTCCCTGAAGTCCGTCCGGTCCACCAGAAGTTTCAGGCCACGCCATGCCGACTCGAGTGCCTGGAAGTCGGGATGGTGGAGAATGGCATCCATTTGCTTGCCGAGGAGGCGATCCAGTTCAGCGATCATCTGGTCTACGCGGTGCTTGTTGATCAGTTGATCCGGTTCATCGTTTTCAAGTATTTGCGCAATGAATGCTGCGACGCCTTGTTTCGCAACCAAGTAGCCTTCCTGGTTTGGCGAAAGCATCGTCTCGGCCATGACTTGGTCGAGCAATGTCTGGTTGCCTGACGTTTCGGCGGCCAGGTCTGTAACAAGAGGGGTGCTGTTCTGAGTCGGCATGTATGACGCTCCGTTGTCCGTGCTCGGCTTCTCGGTGAAGCCCTGTGTCGTGGTTGCCTCAGGCTTGGCCCGGACCTTCGAGCATCAGGCCCAGCTCCTGGGCGAGCTGCTTGCGCGTCTGCTCGTCGGTGAGCAGGTGCTGAAGGTGTTTGCGGAACGTGGGAACGTTGCCCATCGGGCCTTTCAAGGCAGCCAGCGCTTCGCGCAGCTCAAGCAGCTTGTTCAGCTCCGGTACCTGCCGCGCGATCCGATCCGGGCCGAAATCGCTGATCGACCTGAATTGCAGGTCGACAGTCAGCTCAGCGTCGGGTGCTGCACCGAGCATGGAAGGGACAGCCATGTTCAGGCTCACCTCGGCATCGTTCAGCACATCGTTGAAGCTGTGCTTGTCGATACGCATGACCTGGCGATCTTCAAGGGGGCGGGGATCGTTCAAGCCAAAGTCCCCTAGCACCAGCATCTTGTGGGGAAGCTCGATCTCGGCCTGCTGGTCCCCAGTGGCGGGTACGTACTTGATGTTGATGCGCTCTTTAGGTGCGACGGAACTTGAGCTTCTACTCATGTCTTGTCTAACTTCCTGTTGTATTTTGTAGGATATTTCATGCAGTTAGGAAAGTTTTTGTGGGAATATTCCTAAGATGCTGTATTTGCGGTTGCTGGTCGCTCTTTGTGCGAAAAAACGATGCATCGAAAGCGGAGTTTTGGTCGAGTCAAAAAGTGTAAGTTAATATTTGTTTGTATGGCGTTTCTCGGATGATCTAAGCTCGCGCCTCATTGGGCTGGAGTACTTGGTGAGTAATCTTGGGAAATTTCAACAAGGCTGCTTCACTCTTTCCACTATTTAAAAGAGCGCGGGGTAAAGTTTCGGGTGTTCAGTCAGTTGGCTTGTGGCCTTGGTCTTTGTTTGTGTGTGGGATGTGTATTTGCGCAACCTGTGCCTGATTGCACACGGATTGTTTCCAACGTAAAGCGCCTGGCTTGTTTCGATGAGGCTGCCGGTACGCCACTGCAGGTACCTGTGACGAAGAATGCATGGTTGGCACCAGAGGCCAGTGCCCCCAGCGTATCTTGGGTCATGGCCAACGAGGCCCAGCGTACGCCGGGCGATCTTGCGTTTCGCCTGGGCTTGCAGGACGACGGGCCAGCGGGGCAGCGCCGGCTGGTGATTTCAGCGCCTGCAATCGCCACCCTGGAGCCACGCCCGTACCTGGCCATCAGCTGCGTGCAGAATATCTCCAGGCTGCAATTGCTCACGGCCCGGCCTATCGATGGCAACCGTGTGACCTTGCAGTTGCGCACCGAACGCCAGGCAACCGACACGCGACCCTGGCAGGTGCTGGAAAACGGTCAGTTGCTGGATGCGGGGCGTGGCCTACCTGCCATCGAGCAGATCAAGGCGCTGATCGGAGGGCACCGAATCCATGTCGTCAGTGAGCATCCAGCCCTCGATGGGCTGAGCTTCGACGCCCAGGGGCTGGCGCCCTTGATCGATCAGGTGCGTAAAGCATGTCGCTGGTAAGCAAGGTCACCATGCAGGAAATCGCCCGGTTGCTGGCCCCTGTCGACTCGATGCAAGCGGCGGGTTTGTTCGATGTCGAGGACGAAACCTATCAGGCGATCGACCAGGAAATGGTCAAGTTGGGTGGCTTGCAAGAGGCCGCCATCGACTGGCCCTTCATCGAGGAGGCGTCCCGTCAGTACCTGGCGAGCCAGTGCAAGCATTTGCGGATCGTCGGGCACTTGGGAGTCGCCTGGCTGCGTAGCGGTTGTTGGGAGCACTGGTGTCATACGCTGGAGCTGCTGGCCGGTATGGTCGAGCGATACTGGGAAACCGCTCATCCCAAGCCCGGACCGACGGGGTTCCCTGGCAAGCGCAAACTGGTCGCCCTGTTGCTCAAGCGCCTGGCCGATGCCTTGCCGCATCTGGACCGCTTCAGCTACATGCCGGCCAGCGTGGAGGGGGCGAGAAAGGCGATCGCCTGCTTGCAGCAAGAAGCGATGTCGGCACAGCTTGATATAGCGGCCCTGGAGGCACTGGAACGCGCGTTGCTCAAGCAGGCCGAGCTGGCCAGCGGGGCCGCGGATGCCGCTCCTGCCAGTGTGGCCCCGTCGATCAGTAGGGCTGCGCCGGCAACGGAAGCGCTCCGTCCGGTAGCCGTCAGTGTTTCCCTTGGCAATGAGCGCGAGACACGCCGTGCCGTGATGAGCATGGCCGAATACATCAACCAGCAGGATCCGTATGACCCCACCGGCTACCAGCTGCGGCGTTTTGGGCTGTGGGCGCATATCCAGGCAGCCCCTCCTGCCAGGCGGGAACAGCGTACCGAGCTGATGGCGGTGCCGCTGGACATCGCCGCGAGGTACGAGGAAGCCATTTCCAGTTCGGTGATCGATACCGCCTTGTTGCTGCGTGTGGAGAAGAGCGTCGTGGCTGCGCCGTATTGGATCAGGGGCAGCTTTCTGGCAGCGAGCATCGCGGCGAGCCTGGCCATGGAGGAGGTCGCCGAAGCGATTCGTCGTGCCACTGCCAGGTTCGTGCGGCGCCTGCCGGCCTTGGAGCAATTGCGTTTCAGCGATGGCACTGCCTTTGTCGACGAGCAATGTCTTGCCTGGCTCCGGGGGGAGGAGGCGCAGCCGATGCAGGAGGGGGCTGGGCAAGAGTTTCGCAGCCTGCGCGAGGAGATGCTCAGCCAGTTGGAGAGCAAGGGGGTGGAGCCGGTGCTTTTGCGATTGCAAGGTCTGCAATCGGCGTATCGATCGCCGCGCGAACGCTGTCACTCGACGGTGATCGCCGCCGACCTGCTCGCTGCTCGAGGCGTGTCATGGCTGGCCCAGGACCTGTGCGCCAGCGTTGCCGGGGCCATGCGCGCCATGACGGCTGACGCGTGGGAACCAGAGGTGTACCAGAAGCTGCAGCGTTATGGCGCGGCATCCGCATTGATCGATCAGGACAAGGAGTAGACGTCCCCAATGAACAAGATCTGGAAATATTTCATGCGTTGGGGCTTGTCGAAGGTGACGCGAGCCGGTGCGGCCATGCCGCTGCTGCTAGGGGTTGCCATCTTCTTGGCGCTGGTTGCCATCTGGTGGATGGGGCCACATTGGCGCTGGCACGGGCAGTATCCGCTGGCAAGCATGGCGCACCGTAGTGTTGCCAGCCTCGTGTTGGTGTTGCTGCCATTGCTGTGCTGGCTGCTGGTGCTGCGCCTGCGCGTTCAACGGCTATATGCAGAGCGGCGGCAGGAGGCCGAAGTCCAGGCTGACCCCTGCCTGCCTTTCATACAGGCGCAGGAGTGCGTGCTCGATCGAGGGCTGGCGAACTACCTCGACAATGCGGGCGGGCAGCGTGCCCTGTACCAGTTGCCCTGGTACCTGGTGTTGGGAGCAGAGGGGGCCGGCAAGAGTAGTTTCATCGCCGGCTCGGACCAGGGTTTTTCCCTGACGCGCATCAGCAAGGCGCAAGCTCGCAGCTGCCAGGAAGAAAGCCTCGCCTATCCTGTGCAGTGGTGGATCGGCAACGACGCCGTGCTGATCGACCCGCCAGGCGAGCTCATCACCCAGGAGGCCCTTGCCGACTGCCCGCGCAGCGCACCGGGCGATACCGAGCCCGAACTGCCCGCGGGCACGCAGGCGAGGCTCTGGAAACACCTGTTGGGGTGGTTGGCACGCAACCGCAGCCGCCGGGCCCTAAATGGCCTGGTGCTTGTGGTCGACCTGGCTTCGTTGCTGCAAGCCCGGCCCGAGCAGCGTAAGGCACTGGCGGATGTGCTGCGTAGCCGGCTTCATGAGCTGAGTATCGAACTGGGCTCACGGTTGCCGCTTTATGTGGTGTTGAGCAAATTCGACCTGCTCGATGGCTTCGACCAGCTGTTCGCGCGCATGACGGCATCCCAACGGGAGCAGACACTCGGGTTCACCTTCAAACTGGACGCGATCAGCACCTTCGACGCCTGGCTGGATGAGCTGGCATGTCACTACGACCGATTGGTCCAGGTTCTCCAAGAGCATATGCATGATGGCTTGGGGGCCCTGGGCAATACAGAGCAGTGCCAGCGTCTGGTCTCATTGCAAGCACAATTGATTGGTTTGCGCCCTGCATTGATGAGCTTCTTGCGCGAGGCGCTTGCGAGTGACCGCTTCACGACGCCGGCATTGGTGCGCGGCCTGTACTTTTCCTCGGTGCTTCAGCGTGGGGAGACGAACAACGCATTCCTCCGTGCTGCGGGGCTTCCTTACAAGGTGGGTGCGCCGCTGAGCGATGCCAAGCCCCAGGGCAGGTCGCTGGTCTATTTTGCACAGCACATCTTCCAACGGGTCGTCTACCAGGAGGCGGGGCTGGCTGGCGACAACGTGAAAATTGCTCGCGAAAAGCGCCGCCTGCGCTGGGTCAGTGCAGGGGTCGGGTTACTGGCCATCGTCATGATGGGAGCCACTTGGCATCGCTATTTCGACATCAACCGGAACAAGGCGACCAGTGTCCTGGCCAAGACTGCGGCATTCGGAAGCCGGGCAGTGGATGAGCAACTGGACCCTACGGGCCGGAACCTGCTGGCACCGTTGGCGCAGATTCGTGATGCCGTCTCGGTGTATGGGGATTATCGATCCGCATGGCCCGTGCTGGCTGACTTCGGCCTGTATCAAGGCCGTGCGATTGGGCCCAGGGTCGATGCTGCCTACCTCAACCTGCTTTCACGACGTTTCTTGCCGGCGATTGCCAGTGGCGTCGTGGACGCCATGCTTGCTGCGCCTGGCGGTAGCGAGCAGCAGATGGCCGCACTCAGGGTCTATCGGATGATCGAAGATCGCTCCAGTCGCAAGGGGCAATGGGTCGAGGAATGGATGGCGCACCGGTGGCAGTCGGCCTACCCCGGCCAGGGGCAGGTACAGCGCGACCTGATGCGGCACTTGCAGTACGCCTTGGCCTATGCCGATACCGACCTGCTTGCGCTTCGACAACGTATCGATGAGGTCCAGCAGTCGCTGCGCAAAGTGCCGTTGCCGCAGCGGGTCTATGCCGGTCTCAAACGGCGAGCTCAGGAGCAACTACCAGGTAGCCTGGATTTGCGTCATCAGGTCGGCCCGGTGTTCGATCTCGTTTACCAGCCCGTCACCGATAACGATGTAGAGGACGAAGGCCTGCTCCTCAGGCCGCTGCTGACGGCCAAAGGCTTCAAGACCTATTTCGTACCGCGTAGCCGAGAAGTCACCGACATGGCAATGGTTGACCAATGGGCGCTGGGGGAGCGCGACCGCCTCGACTACTCGGATGCTGATCGGGAAGTGCTCACCGAGCAGATCCGAGACCTCTATAGCATGGATTACATCGACAGTTGGCGGCGAGCCTTGAATGCGTTCGCGATTGTCGATTTTCAGGATCTGGGGCATGGCGTCTCGGTATTGGAACATCTGACCGGCCCAGCTGCCCCGTTGCGTCGACTGTTGGAAACGGTGCGGGACAATACCCTCATCGAGACCCTCGAACCGCCAGGGCAGGAGCGCACTGCAAGGGTTGGCCTGGAGGGGCTGGGGCGAGGTGACGAACAACAGGTGTCGAACATCCGACGGGCCTTCGCCAGCTTGAACGGGTTACTGGAGGCAAAGGAGGGCCGCCCGAGCTATTACGATGAGACATTGGCTGCCATGAGCGCCGTCCATGACTATGCCAGAGCGGTGCAGGAAAGCCCGAACCGTGGCAAGTCCGCCTTGCAGGCGGTGCTCCAGCGCTTTTCGATGAAGGGCCCCGATCCGATTGCGACATTGCAGCGGGTTGCTACAAGCCTGCCCGAGCCAATTCGCAAGCAGGTCAGCGCAGTGGCAGAACAGACGGCGTACGTGCTGGTCGTCGAAGCGTTGCGTGAACTGGATCGGCGCTGGGATGCCGAGGTGTACAGCTTCTTCCAGCAACGCCTGGCCGGGCGGTACCCCTTCGTGGCGCAGGGGGCCGACGCATCCCTGGATGACTTCGAGGCTTTCTTCGGGCCGAAAGGGCGACTGCAGGCGTTTCAGGATCAATACCTGAACGTGTTTCTCAAAGACAATTTCGATGCCCTATATGCCGACATCCGTGGCGACCATCTCATACGCAGCGACGTGATCGAGCAGTTGCAGGCGGCAGAGCGCATCCGCGAAACGTTCTTCGACCAGCGGGGCAACCTCGGGGTGCAATTCAGCATCGAACCCTTGGGGCTGAGCCCCAATCAACGAACCAGCCTGCTCGACCTGGATGGGCAACTGATCAGCTACACCCATGGCCCGAGCCAGGTGACGGGCGTGATATGGCCCAATACGCTGGGGCCGCAGGTGCGTAGCAACCTTACGCTGCTCAAGCTCAACGGCACCAGCAGTAGCCTGGAATACCGTGGCCCCTGGTCGATGTACCGCCTGCTCAGTCGCGGTGCACTCAATGGGCGCACCCCGACCAGCGTAGACCTGAGCTTCAGAATGGGGGGCGGCCTGATGCGTTACCAGTTGAGTTCGCAGAAGGCGTTCAACCCTATTACCCAGCAACCATTCAAGGGCTTCAGGCTTCCCCGCACACTGCTCGAGGCGTCGGCCACGCAACTCGTACAAGCCGGCTCCGCCATGAGGGAGGTCCTGTGACGGCCAGCTTTTTCCCAGGGCGGGCCTCTACGCAATGAAGTCCGACTCGGCTGGAGGCGCTGCCTGTGCGTCCTGCTCGATGGAGTCGTAAACGGCCAGGCCACACACGCCGCAAAGGCCCACAGAGGCAAGCACGATGTCGCCCAGGATCATGCCGATGATCAGCAGCATCAGGCTCAGACGGAAAAGGGTGGTCATGGCTGCCTCCCTGGCAGTAGAGGTGACGCTTCAACGATAACGCTCGGGATCCAATTGCGCAGCCGAATTCGGGGTGGATGGCAGTCCATCCATCTGAAATGGCCGATTGGTCCCGCAGGATGCGGCGGTTTGGCCTTGAGGTGGCAGTCTGCGGCACTGCATCCATCCATGAAGCAGTGCCTGAGGGGGATCGCTTGTGGGCGTCAGGCCCGCTGGCGTTCCTCGCCGATACATGCCGCGGCGGTGAACAGCACGTCGGTGGACGAGTTGAGCGCAGTCTCCGCCGAGTCCTGCAACACGCCGATGATGAAGCCGACCGCCACTACCTGCATGGCGACTTCGCTGGGAATGCCGAACAGGCTGCACGCCAGCGGGATCAGCAGCAGCGAGCCGCCGGCAACGCCCGAGGCGCCGCAGGCGCATACGGCTGCGACTACGCTGAGCAGCACTGCGGTAGGAAGGTCCACCGCAATGCCCAGGGTATGTACGGCGGCCAGGGTCAGGACGGTAATGGTAGTAGCCGCGCCGGCCATGTTGATGGTCGCGCCCAGAGGGATCGATACCGAGTAGGTGTCCTCATGCAGGCCGAGCTTTTCCGACAGCGCCAGGTTGACCGGGATGTTGGCCGCCGAGCTGCGCGTGAAGAAGGCGGTGATGCCGCTTTCGCGCAGGCACATCAGTACCAGGGGGTAGGGGTTGCGGCGGATCTTCCAGAAGACGATGAGCGGGTTGACCACCAGGGCCACGAACAGCATGCAGCCGATCAGCACGGCCAGCAGGTGTGCGTAGCCGAGCAGGGCGTCCAGGCCCGATTCGGCCAGGGTCGCGGCCACCAGGCCAAAGATCCCCAGCGGCGCGAAGCGGATGACCATGCGCACGATCAGGGTGACGCCGTTTGACAGGTCTTCCACCACGGTGCGGGTGGTCTGGCCGGCATGTCGCAGCGCCACGCCCAGGCCGACGGCCCAGGTCAGGATGCCGATGAAGTTGCCGTTCAACAGGGCATTGACCGGGTTATCCACGGCGCTGAGCACCAGGTTCTGCAGAACCTCGCTGATGCCGCCTGGTGCGGTGAGCGCGGCCTCGCTGGCACGCAGGGCCAGCTGGGACGGGAAGGCCATGCTGGCGACCACGGCCACCACGGCGGCGGCGAAGGTGCCGAGCAGGTACAGCACGAGGATGGGGCGGATGTGGGTTTCCTGGCCATGTTTATGGTTGGCGATCGAGGCCATTACCAGGATGAACACCAGGATTGGCGCCACGGCCTTGAGCGCTGAAACGAAGAGCTTGCCGAGGAAGCCCAGGGTGATCGCCGTGGCGGGTGACAGCAGGGCGATTGCGATACCTGCCACCAAGCCGATGCAGATCTGCGTCACCAGGCTGGTACGGTTGATGAAACGAAGGACGGGGGTCATGCAGCAGAATCTCGTTCTTGTAAAACCGGCCACTTTAGCACAGACCTGTGTAGGCCTGTTCCGACCCCATCGCCGGCAAGCTGGCCCCGCGGGACCTCTGTGGGGGCCTGCAATCACCAATGAAACAGCTCCCGCCGCGCCCCCTCGGTGATGGCCACTATTCCGGGGTGGGTCACCTTGCGTTCCACCGAAATGGCATAGAACGACTCGTTCACCGCTTCGGTCTGGCCGATCAGGCGTACGCCGTATTGCCGGCAGACTTCCTCGGCGATCACGCTGGGGGCGACGAAGATGCCACTGCCGGACTGGCCGAAAGCCTGCATCAGGGCGCTGTCGTCGAATTCTCCGATGATGCGTGGCTGTACTTGCTGTTCAGCCAGCCAGCGCAGCAGGCGACTGCGCAGTACGGTTTCCTGGCCGGGAATCAGCAAGGGCGCGTCATCCAGACAGGCGGGGAAGGGTTGGTCGTGCCGGTCGGCCAATGCCGGCGTGGCGAAGAAGCTCAGGCCGCATTCGCCGAGCTTCTGGCTATAGCCTTTGATATCCAGGTGGCTGGGCATGGGGCTGTCGGAGATCACCAGGTCCAGGCGCTGGATCGCAAGGTCGGCGAGCAGGCGCTCGAGCTTGTCTTCGCGGCAGTTGATGCGCAGTACATTGTCCAGCTCCATGGTCGGGGCCAGTAAGCGGTAGACGATGGACTTGGGCACCACATCGGCCACCCCCACGCGAAACAGGATCTGCTCTTGGGGGCCGGCCCGCAGCAGGGCTTCGAGTTCGCCACCGATCTGGAACATCTGTTCGGCGTAGCCCAGGGCCTGGCGACCGGTCTCGGTCAACTCCAGTTGCCGGCCGACACGCTGGAACAGCTCCAGGCCGTAGGTCTGCTCGAACAGGCTGATCTGCCCGCTGATGGTCTGTGGCGTGAGGTTCAGTTGCTCGCTGGCGCGGGCGATGCTGCCGGTCTTGGCCACCACCCAGAAGTAGTGGAGTTGGCGGTAGTTGAGCATCCGCAGGGGCCTCGGTTCGTAAAAACCGAAGTATAACCGCTGAAAATACGAATTTTCCTGATGTATCGCGGTCTTTAGAATGCGACCCCATCAGGCGTTTCGTGCGCCGCCGGGATATCGACAAGCGAGGACCCCATGTTGCAATTCAAATCCATTGGCACGCCGCTGGTGCTGGCCTTGGCCCTGTTCAGCCTGGCGGGCTGCGACCAAGCCGAGAAATCTGCCCAGCAGATGCTCAACCAGGCCGCCGAGTCGGCCAAGCAGGCCATCGACAAGACCAACGAAGCTGCCCAGCAGGCCCTGAGCGATACCCTCCACCCCGAGGGTGCCCAGCCTAAGGCTGACGCAGACCAAGACAAGACCCAGGGCATCTGAGCCCAGCCCCGCTGAAAGGATTTGATAATGGAATATTTGCTGGAACTGGCTGCAAGCCCTGCCGCCTGGGTTGCCCTGGCCACCCTGGTGGCCATGGAGATCGTACTGGGCATCGATAACCTGATCTTCATCTCCATCCTGACCAACAAGCTGCCGGAGGCCTACCGCTCCAAGGCGCGACGCATCGGTATCAGCATGGCGCTGGTCATGCGCCTGGCGCTGCTTTCGACCGTGGCCTGGATCGTCCAGCTGACGGAGCCTGTGATCGACGTGTTCGGCCACAGCTTCTCGTGGAAGGACATGATCCTCATTGCCGGTGGCCTGTTCCTGCTGTGGAAAGCGACCAAGGAGATCCATGAAAACGTCGACCCGCACGGCGCCAAGGAAGAAGCCAAGGCCGGCTCGACCGTGACTCTGGGCTTCGCGGCCGCGATCGGCCAGATCCTGATGCTCGACATCGTCTTCTCGATCGACAGCATCATCACCGCTGTGGGCATGACCGAGCACCTGCCGATCATGATCATCGCCGTGATCAGTGCCGTGGTCGTGATGCTGGTGGCGGCCGACCCGTTGGCCAAGTTCATCAACGACAACCCGACCGTGGTGATGCTGGCCCTGGGCTTCCTGATCATGATCGGTATGACCCTGATCGCCGAAGGCTTCGGTGCCCATGTACCGAAAGGTTATGTGTATGCGGCGATGGCATTCTCGACGGCGATCGAAGTGCTCAACATCATGGCGCGCCGGGCGCGGCTAAAGCGTGAGGCTGTCGAAGGCTGATGTGTGGATCAGGGGCGCTTGGCGCCCCTATCGCGGGATAAGCCCGCTCCTAACAGGGGTAATCACTGCCTGTAGGAGCGGGCTTTTTGATTAGTGCACCCCTGCATGACGCCGCGCATGACGCGCCGGTCGTGGCTTGGGCGGGGTCTGTGGCGGCAGGTGGTGATGGGCGTGGCGGCGCACGATGCGCAACACACCCCACAGCATGGCGGCAGCGACGCTCAGCCACATCCCCACCAGCATCAGGATCGCCATGGTCAGGCTCATGTGTGCCTCCTTCTCTCGGGCGGGCGCGGGGCTCGCCTTCCAGACACAGCTTTAGTCTAGCTCGCAGACCGTGACGTTCCATTGACCGAAGGTCTATTCCCTTGGGCCGTTTCGTTCCAAGCAGGCCCCGGGCTATACCCGGGCGCGCGCCAGGCCTATGATCGGAACCCAGGGCCGGGCGCCGCCTGCCTGGCGAGGAACAAGCGAGTGTCCATGTTGCAACGAACCTTCACTTCCACACGCCGCCTGTTGGCTGCTTGCCTGGTCGCCACCAGCCTGGCCGGTTGCGCCGGCAGCCCGTCGCAGACCGCCAAGGGCCTGCCGCAACGGGTCGAGATCAGCAGCATGCCGTTCTACCGCGGCAAGGCCAACCACAGCGGCGCCATGGCCCTGGCGGCTCTGCTGTCGCAACAAGGCGTGGTGGTTACGCCCGGCCTGCTGGACAAGCCCTTGAACCTGCCGCAGGGCGCCGATGCGCTGGGGCAGGGCATTCCCAGGGTGGCCCGTGAATACGGCATGGTGGTCTATCCCCTGGACAAACGCCTGGAAGCCTTGCTCACCCAGGTAGCTGCGGGCAACCCCGTGCTGGTGCGCTACGAAGAGGGCTCGGCCTGGTGGAGCGAACCGCGTTATGCGGTGCTGATCGGCTATGACAGCTACAAACAGCGGGTGCTGTTGCGCTCAGGGATGCAGCGTCGCCAGTTGATGGCGTTCGATGACTTCGAGGCTGCTTGGGCGAAGGAGGGAAGCTGGGCGGTGCTGGTACAGCCACCGCGGCAACTGCCGGCCCAGGTGGACCGGCAGCGCTGGCTGCAGGCTGCCGATGAACTGGCCAAGGCGGGCCAGGAGATCGCGGCGAAGCAGGCCGTTCGCAGCGTAGGGCAGTAGGCCATGCTGACCCCCATCGCGGGACAAGCCCGCTCCCACAAGGGCCTGCAAAAATCGAATCATTTTGCATTGTCTGTGGAAGCGGGCTTGCCCCGCGATCGGGCCTAGGCAGGCGACATCAGATACCCAGGCGGTCACGCAAGCTGTAGTACCAGGCACCCAGCGCGCTGAACGGCACGCGCAGCAGCTGGCCACCCGGGAACGGGTAGTGCGGCAGGCCGGCGAAGGCATCGAAGCGCTCGGCCTGGCCACGCAAGGCCTCGGCCAGCACCTTGCCCGCCAGGTGGGTGTAGGTCACGCCATGGCCGGAGCAGCCCTGGGAGTAGTAGATGTTGTCGCCGATACGGCCAACCTGCGGCAGGCGCGATAGGGTCAGCAGGAAGTTGCCAGTCCAGGCGTAGTCTATCTTCACGTTCTTGAGCTGCGGGAAGGCTTTGAGCATCTTCGGACGGATGATCGCCTCGATGTTCGCCGGGTCACGCGCACCGTAGACTACGCCACCGCCGAAGATCAGGCGCTTGTCGCTGGTCAGGCGGTAATAGTCGAGTAGGTAGTTGCAGTCCTCGACGCAGTAGTCCTGGGGCAGCAGGGTGCGGGCCAGTTCCTCGCCCAGCGGCTCGGTGGTGATCACCTGGGTGCCGCATGGCATGGACTTGGCGGCCAGTTCCGGCACCAGGTTGCCCAGGTAGGCGTTGCCGGCGACGATGATGAACTTGGCGCGTACCTTGCCCTGCGGGGTGTGCACGACCGGGTTGGCGCCACGCTCGATGCGCACGGCCGGGGTCTGTTCATAGATGACGCCGCCCAGCGACTCGACCGCGGCGGCTTCGCCCAGGGCCAGGTTCAGGGGGTGGATGTGGCCGCCGCTCATGTCCAGCATGCCGCCGACATAGTTGTCGCAGGCCACCACTTCACGGATGCGCTTCTGGTCCATCAGCTCCAGCTGAGTGTGGCCGAAACGCTCCCACAGGCGCTTTTGCGACTCCAGGTGGCCCATCTGCTTGGCGCTGAGTGCGGCGAACACACCGCCGTCCTTCAGGTCGCACTGGATGTTGTACTTAGCCACGCGCTCACGAATGATACGGCCGCCTTCGAAGGCCATCTGGCCCAGCAGTTGTGCCTGCTTGGGGCCGACGGTGCGTTCGATGACATCGATGTCACGGCTGTAGCTGTTGACGATCTGGCCGCCGTTGCGACCCGACGCGCCGAAGCCGACCTTGGCCGCTTCGACGATGCTCACCTTGAAGCCGTTCTCCAGCAGGAACAGGGCGCTGGACAGACCAGTGTAGCCGGCACCGATGATGCAAATATCGGTCTCCACCTCACCCTGCAGCGCCGGACGTGGCGGCACCGGGTTGGCCGAGGCGGCGTAGTAGGACTGGGGGTAGGGGGTGTTGGCCATGCTAAGGAAACCTCGTGTTTTATATTTTTAACGAATGTACCGATGCTATCAATAATAATAAACACCCGCTAGTCGTCCGTTGAAAATCCTTTACTCCGCCTCCGTGTAGGCGTCTTTTGGTAAATAGTTTTAGGATTCAGTGGGTTAGCGCGAAAAAAACAGTTGACAGCCATTTTGGAACGCGTAGAATGCGCCCACATCGACAGGCACATAGCTCAGTTGGTTAGAGCACCACCTTGACATGGTGGGGGTCGTTGGTTCGAGTCCAATTGTGCCTACCAAACGAAAGTCCCGGGTTTCCGGGCACGAGAAGGGCGATCCGAAAGGGTCGCCCTTTTTTGTCGTTGGTCCGTGCCCTAGCGTTCACCGATGGTGCCTCGCGCCTGTTGCTGCATGCCCATACACGGGGCTGCGCGCGCTCGGATCGCAGCGCAGGCTGCTTCAGCAGCTTGGGTTGCCAGGCTTGTCCACCCCCGGACCGCATGCTTATACCGCCTGGGTGTGCTGGGGCAAACGCAAAGAAATGATCGCCCCAGCCAGCACGAAGAGGCTGGAAACCAGCAAGCATGCTTCCAGGCCATGGGTTTGGAATATCCAGCCTGACAGCAGCGTACCCACCAGTCGCCCCAGCGCGTTGGACATGTAGTAGAAGCCTATGTCCAGCGATACGCCGTCTTCCTTGGCATAGCTGACGATCAGATAACTGTGCAACGACGAGTTCACCGCGAACAGCACGCCGAAAAGCATCAACCCGCCGAGTAGCACTATCTGAGCCGACCAGCCGGCAGCCAGTCCCAGCGCAATCAGTGCGGGCAATCCGGCCAGGGCGATGGCCCAGATGAAGGCTGCTCGGCCGTCGGGCACATGGCCACGCTGCTTGCCGGTGACGTAGGGGGCAAGTGATTGGACGATACCGTAACCGATGATCCAGGCTGCCAGAAAGCCGCCGACCAGCCAGAAGTCCCAGCCGAACACGGTGCTCAGGTACACCGGCAGCGCGACGACGAACCACACATCGCGGGCGCCGAAGAGAAACAGGCGTGCCGCCGAAAGGATATTGATCGCCCGGCTTTTGGACAGCATGTCGCGGAACTTCGGCTTGGCCTTGGCCTTGCCCAGGTCCTTTTTCAGCAGGACTACACTGCCGATCCAGATCAATGCCAACACCATTGCCATCAGTAGCACCGCGACGGTGAAGCCGAGCAATGCCAGCAGGGCGCCGCCGAGGAAAAAGCCCACGCCTTTGAGCGCGTTTTTCGAGCCCGTCAGGATGGCAACCCATTTGTAGAGGGTGCCTTGCTGGCTGTCCGGCACCAGGAGTTTGATGGTGCTCTTGGCGCTCATCTTGTTCAGGTCCTTGGCGATGCCGGACAACGCCTGGGCTGCCATGACCCAGGGAACCGTCAGCCAGGCAGCCGGCACCGTGAGCATCAGCAAAGCCAGCACCTGCATGGCCAAACCGATGTTCATGGTGCGGTTGAGCCCCAGCCGGGCGCCGAGGTAGCCGCCCACCAAGTTGGTGATCACCCCGAACACTTCATAGAACAGGAACAGCGCTGCGATCTGCAACGGCGTGTAGCCCAGCGTATGGAAGTGCAATACCACCAACATGCGCAAGGCACCGTCGGTGAGGGTGAAGGCCCAGTAGTTGCCGGTCACCAGCAGGTACTGGCGTACAGGGGCAGGCAGGTCTGACAATGCCTTCATGATCACCGGTTACTCCGCTGCACCGACCAACCGGGCCAATTCCGCCGCGCGGTTGGCGTAACCCCACTCGTTGTCGTACCAGGCGTAGATCTTCACCTGGGTGCCGCTAACCACCAGGGTCGATAGCGCATCGATGATCGAGGACCGCGGATCGGTGCGGTAGTCGATGGACACCAGTGGACGTTCTTCGTAGCCCAGGATGTCCTTCAGCGGCCCTTCGGCAGCCGCTTTCAGCAGCGCGTTGACCTCCTCAGCCGTGGTCTTGCGTTCCACTTCGAACACGCAGTCGGTCAGCGAGGCGTTGGCCAGCGGTACGCGCACGGCGTGACCGTTCAGCTTGCCGCGCAGCTCGGGGAAGATCTCGGCGATCGCAGTCGCCGAGCCCGTGGTGGTCGGGATCAGGCTCATGCCCGAAGCACGAGCGCGGCGCAGGTCCTTGTGCGGTGTGTCCAGGATGCTTTGAGTATTGGTCAGGTCATGGATGGTCGTGATCGAGCCATGGCGGATGCCCAGGCCTTCGTGGATCACCTTGACCACCGGGGCCAGGCAGTTGGTGGTGCAGGACGCAGCGGTGACGATACGGTGCTGTGCCGGGTCGAACAGGTGCTGGTTTACCCCCATCACTACGTTCAGTGCACCTTTCTCCTTTACCGGGGCGCAGACCACCACACGTTTGACGCCCTGATCCAGATAGGCCTGGAGCACAGCGACCGACTTCATCTTGCCGCTGGCCTCGATGACCAGGTCACAGCCCGACCAGTCGGTGTCGGCGATCGCCTTGTTCGCGGTGACCTTGATGCGCTTGCCATCGATGACCATCGAATCGCCTTCGGCGCTCGCCTGACGGTGCCAACGCCCATGGACCGAGTCGAAGTTGATCAGGTGGGCGTGAGTCTGGGCATCGCCGGCCGGGTCGTTGATCTGCACGAATTCAAATTCCGGCCATTCCCAGGACGCGCGCAGCGCCAGGCGACCGATACGACCAAATCCGTTGATGCCTACTTTGATTGTCATGTGCTTGCTCTCAGGTGGCGGTTGGCGAGCATGCCGGGCGGTGTCGAGCGATGGCCTGGCAAGGGGAAATGATCGGTTGCCGGCGCTGTCAGCAGCAGCTGGCAAGGCGTTGGGGGCGGTCACCCATCCGCTCCAATCGTCTGGCGCTTATTCCTAGCCATTGGCTGTTGGCTTCAAGCGTCGTCGACAGGAGCTCGCGTATCCAGGCGGGCAGTTCGGGATGCAGCCGGTAGTAGACCCATTGGCCTTGCCGGCGGTCTTCCAGCAGGCCGCAGGTACGGAGTTGCGCCAGGTGTCGGGAAACCTTGGGTTGGCTTTCATCCAGGGCACAGACTAGTTCGCAGACGCACAGCTCCTGTTCGCGAGCGATCAGCAGCATCATGCGCGCGCGGTTTTCATCGGCCAGGCATTTGAAGACTTTGGTCGGCGTCAGTGGCTCAGCCATGGTGGTTCTCGAAGTTCGGTCTTCATGCGACGCGAGAGCGGGATGGGGGTGCATGCATGTGGTTTTCCGAATATACGGTTTTTCGAATGTATTGGAAAGCCGTGATGCGCTGGCCTCAAGCCTTGTCCAGCCGGGGCGAGGGCGTGGGTGCAAAGTTTTTGATTTTTTTGAAAAAAACGCTTTACAGGTACCTGTATCCCCCTTAATATGCGCGCCACACGACAGGCACATAGCTCAGTTGGTTAGAGCACCACCTTGACATGGTGGGGGTCGTTGGTTCGAGTCCAATTGTGCCTACCAAACAAAAGTCCCGGTTTCCGGGCAAAAAGAGGGCGATCCGGAAGGGTCGCCCTTTTTGTTTCCCAGGCGGTGACCTTGACCGCGAACATGCCGCAAGGGGCGGCGATCGTTTCTATGTCTTCCATTCGATAGCACTTACGTCAGAGGCTCAGGCGTAGTGCCAGGGTCGAAAGGGTAATCAGCAGAACCGGCAGCGTCAGCAGGATGCCGACCTTGAAATAGTAACCCCAGGTGATGCGCATGCCTTTGCGCTCCAGCACGTGCAGCCAGAGCAGCGTGGCGAGGCTGCCGATAGGGGTGATCTTCGGGCCGAGGTCGCAGCCTATGACGTTGGCGTAGATCATCGCTTCGCGCACCAGTCCCTGCGCGTCGCTGGCCTGGATCGACAAGGCGCCGATCAGCACGCTGGGCATGTTGTTCATCACCGAGGACAGCAGGGCAGAGACCAATCCGGTACCGATGGCGGCGCTCCACAGCCCTTGCTGCGCAAGGCGGTCGAGCAGTTGGGTGAGCAGATCGGTGAGGCCGGCGTTCTTCAGCCCGTACACCACCAGGTACATACCGAGAGAAAAGATCACCACTTGCCAGGGGGCTTCCCGTAGTACACGGCGGGTCGAGATGCGGTGGCCGCGAGCGGCGACGGCGAAGAGCGCCGTCGCGCAGGCGGCGGCTATCGCACTGATCGGGATACCGAGTGGCTCCAGGGCGAACAGGCCGATCAGCAACACCAGCAGAACCCAGCCACCGACCTTGAAAGTGGCGCGGTCATGAATCGCCTCGCTCGGTGTCTTCAAGGTAGCGACCGCGTACTGCTTCGGGATATCACGGCGGAAAAACAGGAACAGCACCAGCAGGGTCGCTGCCACGCTGGCGACATTCACCGGCACCATCACCGAGGCGTATTCGGCGAAGCCCAACCCGAAGTAGTCGGCCGAGACGATGTTCACCAGGTTTGAGACCACCAGCGGCAGGCTTGCCGTGTCGGCGATGAAACCAGCGGCCATGACGAATGCCAGCGTCGCTGCGGGCGAAAATCGCAGCGCGAGCAACATCGACATGACGATGGGCGTAAGAATCAGCGCCGCACCATCATTGGCGAACAGCGCCGAGACGGCGGCCCCGAGCAGCACGCAGAAGGCGAACAGGCGGTAGCCACTGCCGTTGGCCCAGCGCGCTACGTGCAGCGCGGCCCATTCGAAGAAACCGGCTTCATCCAGCAGTAGGCTGATGATGATGACGGCAATGAAAGTGGCGGTGGCGTTCCAGACGATGGCCCACACGGTAGGAATGTCGTGCATGGAAACTGCACCGACCGCCAGGGCAATGACTGCACCTAACGCAGCGCTCCAGCCGACTCCAAGCCCTTTGGGCTGCCAGATGACCAAAGTGAGGGTGAATACGAAGACAGCGATGGCGGCCAGCATGAAATCTCGCTCGGTGAGGATCAGCAGCAGGCGGAGTCACGGACGGGGCGGCCATCCATGTTCTTCAGCCTAAGGATGTTTTCGGCCAACCATTGCGAATTGGCCTGCAGAGTGGTCTGCAGCATTTCATGTACCCAGGCGGGCAACGCTGGGTTAAGACGGTAGTACACCCATTGGCCCTGGCGGCGATCCAGCAGCATGCCATTACTGCGCAGTTGCGCCAGGTGGCGGCTGATCTTCGGTTGGCTGTCATGCAACGCGCACATCAGTTCGCAGACACAGAGTTCTCCCAGACTGGCGATCAGCAGGGTAGCGCGAGCACGGGTCTCGTCGGACAGGCTCTTGAAGATATCGGGTGGGGTGATCATGGCTATACCGGTACATATGGAAGTTCGAATATACGTATTTCCATATATTTTGTGCAAGCAGCCTGGGTTGTACGCCTGCTATGAATGGAATGACTCACAATGTCGTCGTTTGTCCATTGCGATCGAGCTCGAACACTTTGTTGGCTTGCAGCCGCGCCCGCAACCATTGCTCGGCCTTTGCCAGCGGGCGTTGACGGGACCACAGCAGATCCACTCCGATCTGCCAGTCTGTATGGGGATATGCCGAAAGTTGGAGCTCCACCAATTCACCCCGCGCCAGCTCACGTTGAATCAACTGACGAGGCAAGGTCGTCCACCCAAAGCCGGCTCGAACCATTTCCAATAAAGCCAGATAACTCTCCGCCTGCCACAGCTGAGTCGAGCGCAAATACTCGCTGCTGGGTAGCTTGCTGGCATGTGCGGTGAACGCCAGCCGACGATGCACATGCAGATCGTCGAATGTCACCGATTCCATCTGTGCCAACGGGTGTTGGGGGTGACAAACGTGCAGCATGATCAATTTGCCTAACTGCTGAAACATCAATTCCTGACGATATCCAGGTTGAGAGAACGCCACGCCTAGCGCAGCCTCACCTTGAGCTACCAGCTCGCTGACATCACCGTGGACGGGGTGGCGAATAATCAGGTCAACGTAAGGGAAGGTCGATTCGAACGCTTTGAGTACCGGTATGAGCGGCCCGTAGGGTGTTTCTATCGCCAAGGTCAAACTGGGTCCCAGGGTTTCCGACAGGCAATCGGCATGAGCCTCGAGCGTCAAACAACGCTCCAGCACGGATTCGGCTTGAACCAGTAGCTTTTGCCCGCTGACGGTAAGGATTGGGTTGCGACTGGTTCGGTCGAAAAGCTCTACGCCGAGATCTGCTTCCAGGTTAGCGATTGCGGCGCTGATGGTGGATTGAGTTTTCCCCAACTTACGTCCTGCGCCCGAAAATGAACCCGTCTTGACCGACTCTACGAACATCTGCAGCTGATCCAGAGAAAATCGCAATGTCCTGCTCCTTTTATCATTCGGGCGGTGGATAGCGTTTGCCGGCCGGCTGATCCTGCGGCGACACATGGATTTGTGCAAGTGGAGCACCCATCGGCGAAATCGATACCTACTCATTTGTCTTATCGTCTGAAGCGCCGAATCATAGCCCTCGACCCCCGTAGGTCCCTGCCGGCTCCTGCACCCCGCTCACGGCCGCCGGGATGCTCCCACAACAATAACGCTGCACCTTCAGGAGACATGCGACATGAGCATAAAAAGGGTACACCCGGTGGACGAGGTCCTGCCTCTGCGCCAGTTGTTTACCTACGGTCTGCAACATGTGCTGGTGATGTATGCGGGCGCAGTGGCCGTTCCGTTGATTCTGGGCAGTGCGCTCGGGCTGACGTCGGCTCAGATCGTGCTGCTTATCAACGCCAACCTGCTGACGTCCGGGATCGCCACGCTGATCCAAACGCTCGGGTTCTGGAAGTTTGGTGCCCGATTGCCAATGATCCAAGGCTGCTCATTCATCGCCTTGGCGCCGATGATCATGATCGGCAAAGAGCTTGGGCTCAGCGAAGTATTTGGCGCGGTGATCGCGGCTGGCGCGATAACTATCGTCCTGGCGCCCATTTTCAGCCGCCTGCTGCGGTTCTTTCCGCCAGTGGTCATCGGTAGCTTGATCACGATTATCGGCATTTCGCTGATGCCTGCTGCGGCGATTTGGCTCGGTGGTGGTAACCCAGGTTCCGAAGATTTTGGTGCTCCTGCCAACTTGCTGCTGGGGGTGGCGACGGTGGCGGTGACACTGGTGATCTACGCCAGATTTTCCGGTTTTATCGGCAACCTCAGCGTATTGCTTGGCCTGATCGTCGGAAGCGTGATTGCGGCAGCCTGCGGCATGACGAACTTCAGCCAGGTCGGTACCGCTGCATGGTTCGAGCTCAGCCCTCCGATGGCGTTGGGTGCACCTGAATTCTCCCTGATGCCCGTTCTGGTGATGACGCTGGCGATGCTGGTCATCATGGCTGAGACCACTGGCAACTGCTTGGCCATTGGCAAGCTTGTCGACAAACCGACCACCCAACTGACGCTGGGCAATGCCTTCCGGGCTGACGGTCTATCGACCATGCTCGGTGGCGTGTTCAACAGCTTTCCCTATAACGCCTTCACCCAAAACACTGGGTTGATTGCGCTCTCTAGCGTCAAGAGCCGCTATGTAGTGGCTTCTGCAGGCGCAATCATGGTGGTGATGGGACTGTTTCCAAAACTGGGCGCGCTCATCGCTGCTGTGCCGACTCCGGTACTCGGCGGCTGCGCCATCGTGATGTTCGGTATGACCACCGTTGCTGGGATTCAAGAGTTGTCGCGCGTGAAATTCGAAGGCACCCGCAATGGCATCATCGTCGCGGTATCCGTCAGCGTAGGTGTGTTGCCGATGTCCTTCCCGGCGTTGTTCGAACACGCCAGCGGCACCCTCAAGCTGATACTGGAAAGCGGCATCTTCCTCGGAGCGATTACCGCAATCGTCCTGAACATTCTGCTTAACCGACAAACCCAGTCGTCGCCAGTATCAGCTAACGCTGAACTGGTTGAGGAACGCTGACTTTCATCCCCTCTCCCAGGCGGGAGGGGGCATCTATAAATAATAAAAGGATGTCATCATGACTGTTTTTTCCACGCTTATTCCTGCCGGCGTCACCGAACGTGATCTTGATTTGTTGCGCCAGTCGATCACGCTTGCCGAAGAATCCAAGGCGCGTGGCCGCCATCCATTCGCGGCATTGGTCGCTGACCAGGATGGGAAAATAATTGCCAGTGCCGGCAATAATTCTATGCCGCCTGAGGGGGATCCAACCCAGCATGCCGAGTTGGTTGCGGCAGCCAAGGCTGCAAAATTATTGCCCCCGGAAGCACTCGCCAAATGTACGCTTTATACCAGCGCTGAGCCTTGTTGCATGTGCGCTGGAGCGATCTATTGGACCGGTATCGGTCGAGTCGTCTATGCCTTGTCCGAGCATGCGTTGTTGGGGTTGACTGGCGACCACCCAGAAAATCCTACGTTCTCGCTACCTTGCCGCGAGGTTTTTGCTCGTGGCCAGCGTCAAATCCCGGTATTTGGCCCAATGCTGGAAACAGAAGCCTCCCAAGCCCACATCGGTTTCTGGAAATGAAGGGCGGTGTTTCCATCCACGTAGTGGATGTGTCCAGCGGTAAAGTCGCAGAGGGTTTGCGAGTCGTTGTCCGGCGAACCGATGGCGAGCAGGTGTGCTCCGGTCGTATTGCCGCCAATGGCCTGCTGGTCGAATTGAGTGATCTGGCCGAACGGTTCACCCAAGGCGGCTATGAAGTGAGATTGGAAGTCGCAGACTTCTATCGCGCGCAAGGCATGACGTTGCCTGAAGTGCCGTTCCTTGATGTGCTGATTTACCAATTCGGCTTGGACGATACCCGCCAGCATTACCATCTGCCATTCAAGCTGACTGCTTGGGGTGTTTCGTGTTTCCGGGGTGGTGCTTGAAAGGCTGACGCTCATCCTCGGCGATGCAGGTGATGTGATCCAAGTCGCCGAGTTAGCTTTTCATTTGCAGCGTAATCAGCTGTAGAAAATCCCTTCTTTTTGCGCGAATGCCCCAAAGGGGCCTTGCCCAGCTTGCCTGCAAGCGATGTGCTGACCAAGGGGCCAACAGGGCTTCGAGCCAGTTTGCGAACAACGAGAGCACACCGGAACGCTGTAGCCGATGTGGGTAGAGAAGGGTAGCCGGCAGAGGCGCGGCGCGCAGTTGCGGCATCACCTCCCGCAATTCTCCGGCACTGAGCAAGTCCTGGACATCGAAGCGCGGTACTTGGATAAGCCCTAGGCCAGCCTGGCAACAGGCGATGTAATTTTCCGCGTTGTTGACCAGCACCCTGCTAGGAAGGGTCAGGTTATGCGTTCGGCCACTGGCGTCAAGAAACTCCCAGGGCTGTTCGCGACCGCTGAGTGGCGAGGCGTAGCCGACCATCCAGTGGCCCTGTACGAGGTCCTCGATCTGTTGAGGCGTACCGTGGCGTTGCAAGTAGGTGGGGCTGGCACAGTTGATCAGCTCAATATTGCCCAGGGGCCGTGCGGCCAGGCTGCTCTCGGTTAGCGGGCCGACCCGCAACACGCAGTCGACGCCTTCGCGAACCAGGTCGATGGCCCGGTCGCTGGAACCGAGCAGCAATTGCAGATTGGGATGAAGCTCTAGCAGGTGTGGCAAGGCCGGCGCCACCAAGCGCCGCGCGATCCGGCTGGGCAGGTCGACGTGTAGGCGCCCACGAACAGAGTGTTGCTGCTCTTGGAACAGTTGGTCGATGTCCTCGGCGCTGGCTAGCAGGGCTAACGCTCGTTCGAACAAGAGCGCGCCATCGGCGGTGAGTTGTACACAGCGGGTGGTACGGTGCAGAAGGCGGGCGCCCAGCTCACTTTCTAGTCGCTGCACTGCCGCGGAGACGGATGCCCGGGGCAGGGCTAAGGCATTCGCTGCCTTGATGAAACTTCCCATCTGCGCAACCCTTATAAAGACGCGGTAGCGTTCGAGCCTGTCCATCCCAATACATTTCCTTATAGCGCCTGCCGTTAACAGCAAAAGCCGTTAGGGCCGCAAATCGGGGCGACCGAAGACGCCCCGGGAGAATCATCATTTTGTGGTGTAGCCACCGTTGATCAGTAGGGTCTGCCCAGTGATCCACCAGCCGTCGCTGACCAGGTGGCGGATGAAGGGCACCACATCTTGGATGTCGGTCAATCCGTTCCTGGAGAAGGCCGATAGAGCTGCGGCGCTCTGGTGGTAAGCCACGGCCTCCGCGCTTTCGGCGGGATAGAAAAATGGTGTGTCCATCGGGCCTGGGCCTACTGCGGTGACCGAAATACCGCGAGCGCCGAACTCCTTGGCTGCGGCGCGGGTGAAGTGCTCCACCGGCGCCTTGGTGCCGGCGTAGGCGGCATAGAATGGCGTGAAAGCGCCCAGCAATGACGTCACCAGTGTGCAGATTTTGCCGTTGTCGTTGAGTTGGCGTCCGGCTTCGCGAAGGAAGAAGAAGGCCGATTTGGCGTTGACCGCGGCCATCTCGTCGTACTCGGCCTCTGTGATTTCCGTGAAAGGTTTCTTCAGCACCTTGCCAACCGTGTTGATGGCAATGTCAGGCTTGCCAAAGGCGGCCACCACGTCGGCGAATAATTGCTCCACGGCGGCTGCGCTGCTGAGGTCCGCCTGAAACGCCAAGCCCTGTGCACCGCTGGCGCGGATCGCTTGCAGGGTTTCGTCGGCAGCTGCTTTGCTGGCGTCGCTGTTGTAGTGAATGGCCACCGAGCGCGCGCCTTGCGCTGCGAGGTCGCGAGCAATCAGCCCGCCTAGATTCTTGGCACCGCCGGCGATGAGGACCACTTTGTCTTGGATACTGTGGTTGGCCATAGACATGCTCCTGTTCGTATGGAAGGGAGCGCTCAGAATAGAAAAGCACAAGACTTCGATCAGCCCGTCGATTCTGGATGCTCTATCCAGATTCTGAGAACAATGCCTCCGATATACGAAATGGAGGCAAAGGCGCGAGCGTCATTTGGTGTAGTCGTTGGCACTGGACGCACGTTTCTCGAAAAGCTTCCGCTGACCCCGCCGCGCCTCTTTGTCGGCATACATGAGTTGATCCGCTACCATCAGCGCTGCTTGTAGCGACGTTGTCGAAGGGTCTACGCTCGTGATGCCAAAGCTTGCGCCCGGATAATCGAAACGGCACTCATCAAAGATGAAGGTATCGATGAGAAGCGGCACCAACCGTCTGCGCATGGCTGCCGTGGCGTCTTGCATGTCATCCGGATGGGTAGATGCGGTCATCCCGATCACGACGAATTCGTCTCCGCCCCAGCGCCCCAATTCATCGCTTGCCCGCAAGCCGTTCAGCAGGCGTTTGCTGCATTCAATCAGAAATTGGTCGCCGATCCCGTGTCCGAAGCTGTCGTTGATTGTCTTGAATTCGTCGAGATCGATGAAGGCCACCAGGATCCCCTGCCGTTGCCGTTTCGCCAAGCTGAAATACATCTGCAAGTCGGCCATGATCGCGCGCCGGTTCTTCAAGCCAGTCAGCGCGTCGTAGTTGGCTGCATAGCGTTCTTCCTGGCGCCGCATCACCATTTGCCCGATCACACGGCTGGAAAGCATGATCAAGATCAATCCGAGCATTGCCACCGATGCCGCCGCCCAGTAGTGTTTCTTGCGCATCGGTTCTAGGTGCTCAAGCGTTGCCAGCGTCAACAACTGGTATTGTGCGTTGCCGAGCGGCTGGCGGCGAACCAGATAGGGGCGGCCGTCAATCAGCCATTGATCGACCTGATCCGAGCCGTCAATTGCGCGGATATCCATGGGCTCGCCTGGGGCTTCGTCGTCTTCCTGGGGTCTGCGAACTGCTTGTGGAAGCAGTGCCACCACGTTACGCAGCATGAAAGGTGCACTGGACGAGGTCGTCACACGGCCCTGGCGGTTCACTACCAACGCGATATGACGCCCCATCAGGTAGAGCGCCATGTCCGGTGCGTCGAACTTTACCGTAACGGAGCCGAGCGGCATGCCATTAGCATCATCGATGCGACTGGCGACGAAATAGGAGGGCGTCTTGTTCAGACGGGCGATGCCAAACATTTCGCCGCGACCGGTGCGCAGCGCATCGAGAAGGTAGGCACGCCCCGAATAGATCTGACCAACGATGCTGAACGACTCGGCCCAATTGCTGGCTGTCACTGTGTCGTGCGACAGGTTGTTCATGTAGATGCGGGCATACTGCAGATCCCTGGACAATCTGTTCATGAAGTCTCCTACCCGTCGAACCTGAGGGTCACGGGTAAGTTTCGAAGCACGCTCCTCACGTGTGAGCGCCGCGAAGCCGGGCGGGTCGTGACGATATAGGGTGGCGAGCTGGATCACCTGGCTTTGACGAGCCACCATATTGGCCACACTGGACATTTCAGTGAACAAGCGATCGACGACGCGGCTGGTTATGGTGGCCTCGTATTCAGCGCTGGCCGTCAGGCTGTCGAGTTCTTCCGCCATCAGATACTTCGACACCCACCAGCCCAGGCCCGCCACAGATGCCAGCCACGCGGCCATTACGCCCAGCGTCACTCGGCGCACAAGGATAGCTGTGGTCCTGCGTTGTTCCTGCAGCGGCTGATCCTGGGATATGCCGTTATTGCTTGTAACATGCCGCTCCAAAGCAACTCCTTTTGCGATACCGAGAGGTGCATGACCGATCCAACGTCATGCCCGTTAACGGCAGTAATGAAAATATAGAAGGTTCATCCAAGGGCTGATTAAGATCTTCATCCGGCGAACGATATTATATACGTCGATGCTAGGGCCGCTCGCCGTAGTTCCTGCCGGGATCGGAGCACAACACACTATAAAAACATAAGGATCATGTGCCTTGAAGTACAACAACAGCGCGTACGCTCGTCGCCATACGCTGACCCTTTCACTTACGATTGCCGCTTCGATCTGGGGGCTCAGCGGTGCTCCCTCGGCAGCTCGCCTTACCGGAAATGATCCTCACCTAGGGGGCTCATGCCTCAGATGGCAACTTAATCTGACGGTATTCCAGTGGAAGCTTGAGTTGAGTCTTAAGGTATCTGAGGTACCGTTCATCTTCGGTGCTTAACTCCGTTCGGCCAACCGCAACGAGCTTGACTTGGTTCATATCCGGCTGATCCCAGTAATACGCATATTCAAGCAACTGGCCGATTGCTTGTCGCAATACCCTGCGAGTGGAGTAATCCGATTTCACCTCATAAAGAATTTTCTGGGTGGGCGTTGTAACCATGACGTCTACGAAATTCTCTTCGAAAGATATTAAGCCCTCAGGAAATTCTTCAAGCAGCCGTTCATGGAGTGCGGTAACCAGCATCCAATGCTCAGGAGAACATTCTCGACCTGGGCCACCAGATGTAAAATAGCTATCTTGAACAGGCGGAGTAACTTGTCCTTTTCGTACTGATCTACGAGCGGTGGCTGTGCTAGGGAGCTCCGAGGTGTCGGTAATTTTTACGAGCTGATAACGGTTGTTGCGGCTCACTGTGCTACCTGGCTTAGCAAATACGTCGTGCGAATACCACTCAAGATCGTCCGGGCGGAAGCGAACATTCAATACCTGCGACGCCCAGTCGTCGTTTCCTAGACCGCTCCTATCACCGCCGATATTCTCAATTTCTTTAAGCATCCGATCATACCAACCGCGCTTTTTATAGTGCTCCAGAGCTGCAGCCGCTTGAGCACTATCTAGGAATTCGAGATGCCGAATACGAGCGACATAACGTCGGCCAGCCGCTGAGTGCGTGTACAGCACGACATCCGCCACACGATCACCTCGATTTATCCGGTTTTCCCCACCCTTGTTCACGCCTTGGATAAATCCGTATTGCCAACCACTAATCTGCCATTCAAAGCGAAACAGCCACTCCTCGTGGCCATACCCATGCATGGAGTGGAAAGAGTCTTTTGATTCTGTAGCCGTTCGCGTTGGATATTGCCAGTTCGATGCGTTGTCACAGATGCGTGCGATATAAGTCATTTGCGTCCTAGCTCAGATAGGCGATGTGCCATCGCGAAGAATCGCAAAATCGAAGATGGTTCGTAAAGCATCACAGTATGGAGGCGGGGAGTATTTGAACAGTTTGGCTATTGCGATTTTTGTGGCAGAAAGAGCTCACTCCGAGCAGGAATCACCGGCCGCTAGTTCATAGCGCCTACGCCTAAGGAGAGCGGGGGGAACCTTTTGGACGTCCGCTTCTGGCCGCAAACAACCCCTGGCGAGCGTCCGCTTGGGGTCTAAAACGGCCGACCGTGAGCTGCCGCTCCTGACCCGGAGCCGGTCACAAGCGTCCTACTTTCACCGCTCAAATCGTCGTCTAGTCAGGAACAACCCTATACCGACCGGTACCGCAAGGGCAGACATCAACCCCAAGTCAAAACCTTGCAAATGGGTCCGGTTCAGCGTAAGGCAACCAATCAGTCCAGCAATGACCAAGGCAGCGTTCAGCCACTTACGCAACAGGTACGGTTTCATGAACCGTTCGAATAGAAAAGCCAGCGCAACGAAGATGACTGCCTGGGTAGTTTCGGGCATGTGCACTTCCTATCGAGCCCTGACGATCAGTGATTCGGCAGTACGCTGCGGGCCAATTCCACCATTCACCTGAGCCTGGATGCTCATGATTACGTCGCCAGCATGGTACTGGTATATCCCTTCAAATTTCATTTAACGCATCCTTACGAAACAGGCAGCGATTTTCTGCTGGACGACTATGGCATCGAAACATGCCCATGCACAGGAGGTTGGGAAACAGTCTGTCCATTAGCAATGGCACTGGCTTCAAGCTTCGCACGCTCTGCGTCCAGGAAAACATAGGTGGCCTGCAGGGTGGTGATCTTCGCTTGAATTTCCGCCATCTTGCTGGCGACCAAGGCCGCACCCTGGGCGCAATTGATCGTATTGCCCCGCTTGGCCGCAAGGATGTCTCCAATCTCAGCGAGGGAAAAGCCCACGCTCTGGGCACTTTGAATGAATGCCAGGTCGGCAACGGTGTGATCGCTGTAGCTGCGGTAGTTGTTGGCCTGTCGATGGGCCACGATCAGCCCGAGCTGTTCGTAATAACGCAGTGCATGGCGGCCGATTCCGCTGCGGCGCTCCAGCTCACCGATATTCACAGTAAAAAGTCCTTGACTGTAGAGCAGGCTCTACACCTTAGCCTGCGCCAATCATCCAAACAAGGACTCAGTCATGAGCGTGGAATGCTTCGTCACAGGCGGCAGTGGGTTTGTGGGTCAACATTTACTGGCACGTCTTACTGCGACAGGGCACAAGACCTGGGTGCTGATGCGCAACCCCGAAAATATCGGGCATCTCAAGGAGCAGGTAGGCCGGCTGGGCGGTAATCCTGCGTTTATCCATGCCGTCGAGGGCGATATCAGCCGAGAGGGGCTCGGGCTCAGCGAGGCAGACAGGCGATGCGTGTCTTCGGTCTCTGTGGTCTTTCACCTCGCGGCGCAGTTTTCCTGGGGGCTTACAATGGAACAGGCCCGCGCAATCAATGTGCAAGGGGCGCTGAGAGTCGCCAGGCTTGCGGCGAGCCAGCGCGTCCGATTGCTGATGGTGGGCGGCTTTATGCTGCAAAACCTTGCCCACCTTGCCAGTATCGGGATCGATAACGAGCGCCCTGAAAATACGGATTGGCCTGCAGTCTATGGTCGTGTAGGTGGCTACGAAGGCAGCAAGCTCGAATCCCATTTCGCAGTCATCCACTACATGCAAGAAGCGGGCGCGGACTACTCGATCGTTCATCCTGCTACGGTGTGTGGCCACAGCGAGAGCGGGCACATCATGGACGGGCAACCGCTGGCCGAACTCATTCGAAATCTTGCACAAGGCCGGTTCAAAGCTGTCCCCGGTTCAGCCAGACACTGGTTGCCATTGGTCAGTGTCGATTACCTGGTGACGATGATGACCTGCGTGGCGTTCGACCCTGCGATGGCTAACCGGCAGGTACTGGCGCTCTATGAGCACACACCGAACCTACAGGGGATGCTTGAACAAATGGCGAGAACGCTGGAGATCAAGGCGCCCCGCCGTCATGTAGCGATGCGGGTGCTCAGGTGGCTTTTGATGATGCCTGGCCTGGCGAGCCGCTTCGCGATCAGCGCTGAGTCATTGAACTTTATCCAGACGCAGCGCTTCGACATGAGTAATAGCAAGCAATTGGAACGCAAATATCAATTAACGCATCCTGACATGGAGCGTGCCTTGGAAAAGACGGTGCGCTACGTCAAAGGTCGATCGGAATAGGGGAGGTGCCTGATGCGCGTCGGTGGGCCCTGTGCCCCTACCATGATCGAGGGCCAATGCCAGCTGACCGGCATGTATATCGCTCATGTACTGATGAATTAATTCCATTTCTGTTCATGATCCGATGTTGCTACTAATACACTCGGGCGCTTGAGCCTCGATCTTCAAGGAGTTGCAATCCCCATGGCCTGTGCCGACCGTTACGATCTGCCCCTTTCGACCACCTGCGAGGCAGCGGCTGAGCGTTATAGGACGGGTGTGGACCTGTTGCTTTCACTGTGGACCGACGTGGGGCAGACCCTGGACCAGGCCATCGCGGCCGATCCTGACTTTGCGTTGGCCTATGCGGCTCGTGCCCGCTTTCACGCCATCCGTAACGAAGCGGCGCAGGCCAAGGCCAAGATTGCAAAGGCCGCCGAGCTGGCCCAGGTCAATGGCAGCGAACGTGAGCGCAGCCATGTACAGACGCTTTCGTACGTGATCCATGGCGAGCCGGCAAAGGCATTGGCCAGTGCCTTGCAGCACCTGGACAGCTGGCCTCTCGACGTTCTGATCATGGCGTTACCCTTGGGGGCATTCGGACTGTTCGCATTTTCCGGGATGGCTGGCCATGATCAGGCGCGGGTCGATCTCTGCGAGCGCCATGCGCACCACTTTCCCGAAAACGATTGGTGGTTTCTTACCTGCCGTGGCTGGGCGCATGGTGAAAATGGCAATGTCGCATTGGGCCGTACTCTCACCCAACGTTCGCTGGAACTGCGCCGAAACAACGTCAATGGTGTACATGCGCTCGCGCACGTCCTGTACGAGGCGGGTGCCAACGACGAGGCAGGCGAACTGATCGAGGACTGGCTGCCAGGCTATGACCGCAGCGGCACGCTGCACAACCACATCGCCTGGCATGGGGCGTTGGTTGCCTTGGAGCGGGATGACCTGGAGACCGCCCTTGGCATCTATGCCGAACATGTTGCGCCTGGCGTCGCGACCGGCTTGCCGATCAACGTGATCAGTGACACCTCTTCCTTCCTCTGGCGTCTGCAGGCGTATGGACACGAAGTGCCGGCTCACCTGTGGGCGGACGCCGCGCGGTATGCATCGAATCACTTCAGGCAACCAGGCGTCCCATTCGTCGACTTCCACATGGCGATGCTCGCTGCAGCCACGGGTGACCAGCAATCGCTGCAGCAGCGCGCGGCGGCGCTGACGGCTTTGGTACGCGACGGGAAACTGCGGGCAGGACCGGTGGTGCCCGCGCTTTGTCACGCCGTCCAGGCGTTCGCTGAAGGCCGATATGCCCAGTGTGCACGCATCCTGGAACCGGTAACCCATGACGTGGTGCGAATTGGTGGCAGCGGCGCGCAGCGGGAGATCGTCCAGGACACACTGCTGGTCTCGTTGATGCGTGCCGGTCAGACGCAAAAGGCCAGGGCATTGCTGGATCAGCGTCTGCATCGTCGTCCTTCTCCCCGGGATAGCCGTTGGCTCTCGGCGCTGGCTGCGAGCTGATCCTCCGTTCCATCGCCGGCAAGCCGGCTCCCACAGGGACAGCGCTGCCCTCAAGGCTGACGCGTTATTTGTGGGAGCCGGCTTGCCGGCGATGGGCTGCGTAGCAGCCCCAGTGCAGCCGATATGCACGCAAAGGCTCGATTGTCTGTTGCCAGCCTCAAGACCAAACCGTGAAAGAAATCTCATTGAATAGTGTTATAACATAACATATTGTTGTCGGCGGCCATGCCGTCGTGGCTATTCCTTGTTCTTTCTCGGGACTTCATCTGTGATCCTGTGCCAAGACCTGCAATGGGGCGCCGCCAACCGGCCGCTGACCCCGCGACTCAATCTGAAGCTGCCCGCCGGCAGCCTCACGGCCGTAGTGGGCGCGAACGGTAGTGGCAAAAGCAGCCTGTTGAAAGTGATCGCGGGGCTGCAGGTGCCATTGTCCGGCCGCATACACGTCTCCCTTGCAGGCGATGGGGGGATCGGCTACCTCGTCCAGCAATCGGCTATCGATCGGCAGTTTCCCATCGACCTGGCCGGGCTGGTCAGCGGCGGTTTCTGGGGGCAACGCATCACCCGGTCGCAGCGCAGGCGCCAGCTCGAGCAAGTGCTGGAGGCGTGGGACCTCGGCCAGCTTCAGTCCCGGCCTTTGCAGGCGCTTTCCGGTGGCGAGCTGCAACGTGCCTTGCTGGCCAGGCTGAGCCTGACCAATCCTTCCCTGGTGCTGCTCGACGAGCCCGATGCGGCGCTCGACGACAACGGCCAGGCCTTGCTCTGGCGGCACATCGAGGCCTGGCACAAGGCCGGTTGCACGCTTGTCGTCGTCAGCCACGACCTGGCTCGGGTGCGGGCGTCGGTGGAGCACTGCCTGGTGATCGACCGGCAAGGCTGCCGGCATGGGCCGAGCCGTGCGCTGATTGCCCAGCCCGGCCTGGCCCAGGTGGGTTGAATGATCGATCTACTGTGGCAGCCCTTCGCCGAATTCGCCTTCATGCGCCGCGCATTGCTCGGTGGCCTGACACTGGCGGTGAGCGTCGCGCCGCTCGGGGTTTTCCTGGTGGTGCGGCGCATGAGCCTGATTGGCGATGCGATTTCCCACGGCATCCTGCCGGGCGCGGCGCTGGGCTTCTGGCTGGCCGGTTTGTCGGTGCTGACGATGACCCTCGGCGGGCTCCTGGCCGGTCTGGCGGTGGCGGGCTTTTCGGCTTTGGTCAGCCGGCACACGGGCCTGCGCGAGGACGCCAGCCTGGCAGCGGTCTACCCGATCTCTCTGGCTTCGGGCGTGCTTCTGCTGGGCTTGGCCGGCAAGCGTCTGGACTTGCTCGGGTTGCTGTTCGGCTCGGCACTGGCCGTCAACGAAGCGACCTTGCAGGTCATGTACAGCGTGGCGGCCGGCAGCCTCGTGCTGTTCGCCGTGATCTACCGACCGTTGCTGCTCGATAGCCTCGACCCGGTGTTCCTGCGCACTGTCAGCCGTCATGGCGCCCTGGCCCATGGGCTGTTTCTGGGGTTGGTGGTGCTCAACCTGGTGGTCGGTTTCCAGGCCATTGGGGCATTGATGGTGGTGGGCCTGATGATGCTGCCGGCCATCGCCGCACGCTTCTGGAGCCAGAGCCTGCCTCGGTTGATCGCCATCGCGGCGGTGATCGGCACGGCCTCGGTGTGGCTGGGGCTGTTGCTTTCCTTCTACGTTTCGCTGCCCAGTGGCCCGGCAATCGTGGTCATGGCTGGGGGCGCGTACCTGTTGTCGGTGATGTGCGGGCCGGTGCATGGCCTGTTGCGTCGCCATTATTCACCGGTCGTTCATTGAGGAACCTGTATGCGCCTATCGCTCTTTCTGATCATCCTGCTGCTTTCGCCGGTGTTGTCTGCCGAGGAGCGGGTCAAGGTCGTCACCAGTTTCAGCATCCTTGCCGACATCACACAGCATGTGGGAGCAGGGCATGTCCTGATCACCAACCTCGTGGGCCCCGACAGTGATGCGCATGTGTACGAAACGACTCCCGACGATGCCAGACATGTCGCAACTGCCGACCTGGTCATCGAGAACGGCCTACATTTCGAGCCGTGGTTGGAGCGCCTGGTCAGCAGCAGCGACACCCGGGCCAAGGTGATCCGCGCCAGCCAAGGGGTCATCCCACGTACCCTGGAAGAAGACGGCCATGCGGTGGCCGACCCCCATGCCTGGAACAGCCTGGCCAATGCCAAGCTCTACGCCAGCAACATCGCCAAGGCGCTGGAGCAGGTAGACCCTGGCCATGCGCAGGACTACCGCGCGAACCTGGCGGCCTATACGAAGCAGATCGATGCGCTGCTGCTCGAAGTGGGCCAGCGCTTCGCGGCACTGCCGCCCGGCAACCGCAAGATCGTCACCTCCCACGATGCGTTCGGCTACCTCGGGCAAGCCTATGGCATCACCTTCGTCGCGCCGCAGGGGCTGTCCACCGAGCGTGAGGCTTCGGCACGGGAAGTCGCCGACTTGATCACGCTGATTCGCAAAGAGGGCATCAAGGCGGTTTTCGTCGAGAACATCAAAGACCCACGTCTGTTGCAGCAGATCGCCGACGAGACGGGCGCGGGGATCGGCGGCACGCTGCACTCCGATGCGCTTGCAGCCGAAGGGCCTGCCAGCAGCTATCTGGGGATGTATCGCCTGAACGTGGAGACCATCACCCGGGCGTTGGCGGGTAACTGACTCACTCAGCCTTCTGGCAGCGCTGCCGCTGCGCCGCCTCCACAGGGGATCAGCGCTAGCCGCTTACTCTCTTTGCGACAGCACTGGGTGATCCCTCACAAGAACCTGCAAGCTTCCATAGGCTCGCCATGCAGGCCAGGGCGGCGAATGCCACACCGGTCCAGAGGGCCATGGAGGCGCCTCGGGCTGAATACACCTGGAAGAAACCCGCCACCAACGCGGCTCCCAATACTTGCCCGAGCATGCGTATCGTACTCGACAGGCCGCCCGCGCCGCCGCTGCGCGCGGCCGGGATCGAGGCGATCATGTCGCGCATGTTGGGCGATTGGAAAAGGCCGAACCCCGCACCGCACACGGCCATGCGCAGGGCGATGTCCCAGCGCTCGGCCTCAGGTGGCAAGGTGCACAGTAGCACCAGGCCGAGACCCAGGATCGCCATGCCCAACGCAGTCAGGCTGCCGGTCGCGTAGCGGTCTGACAGGCGTCCGGCGATGGGCGCCATGAGCGCGGCCATGGCGGGCCACGGGGTGATCAGAAAGCCGGTCTCGACCTGAGAAAACCCGAGCCGGTGCTGCAGCAAAAAGGGCAGGGCGACGAACGCCAGGCTTTGGGCCGTGAGCGACGCGCCGGCACTGGCTGCCGACAGTGCATAGCGCGGCTGGCGCAGCAGGTCCAGCGCCAGCAAAGGCGCAGGGTTGCCGGATTGGCGCCTGAACAGTAGATACAGGCCGATCCCGGCCACTACCGCACAGCCCAGCGCCATGTTCCACGACACGCCCTGGGCCAAGCCATTGATGGCATATACCAGGGCAGCGAGAGACAGCCCGCACAGCCCGGCAGCTATCCAGTCGAACGATCGCCCGCTGGTGGGCGTGGGCGGCAGGGAGCGCAGGCCGAGAAACACCCCGACCAGCCCCAGGGGCACATTGATCAAGAACAACCAGTGCCAGCTGGCCACGCTGAGAATCAGTGACGCCACGCTCGGCCCGGCCGCCAGGGATGCCCCCACCACCAGAGCGTTGACGCCCATGCCGCGGCCGAGCATGTGGTTGGGGAACACGAAACGTGTCATCGCCACGCCGACGCCGAGGATCCCGGCGGCGCTCAGGCCTTGCACCAGGCGGCCGACCAGCAGCCACTCGAACGAAGGCGCCAGGCCACAGAGCAGCGAGGCCAGGATGAACAGCACCAGCCCGGCCATGGAAATGCGCCGGTAGCCGATGATGTCGCCCAACGAGGCCAGGGGCAGCAGGGCCGCGATCATGGCCAGGTGATAGATGCTCACCACCCAGATCGACTGCGCATCGGTCGTGCCCAGGTCGGCGGCGATGGTCGGCAGGGCGGTGTTGGCGATCGCCGTTTCCAGATTGGCCATGGCGATGTTGAGCATGATCGCGATGACGGCGACCAGCCGTTGTGGTTTGGGTACCCCTGTACCGGGCGGCGACAGGGCGGTCTGTTTGAAGGAGAACAAGGCGAAACTCATGGGCAGCTCAGGGCGATGAAGCGCTGGCACATACTAGGGAAAGAACGCCGTCGTCAGAAATTAATTATCGGCATTGCCCGCAGTTGGAATTCGAATCCCCCCGTGCGCCCTGCGACACCGACACCCTGGTTGGGGACGGTGGTCATGCTAGAATCGGCCCCTTCGAATCAGGAGATAGACGCGTGCGCAAACTGGCGGTGGTAATGGCAGTGCTGGCCCTGGCCGGCTGTGAGAACGAGGTCGAGGGTGTACACAAGCAGGTCGCCGAATACCTGCAAAACCCCAAGACGGCCAAGTTCACCAACGTACGGATCGACACCCAAGGCTCCATCTGCGGCCAGGTCCGTGGCAAGGACGACGCCGGGCAATACGAGGCCTACCGCAGCTATGTCGCGATCAAGCACGACGGCCAGTACGAAATCATCGTCGACGAAACCGGCAATAACCTGCGTATCCGCGAGGTATGTGGCGGCGCCGACCTGCAGCGTCGCGCCGATGCATTGGCCGACCAGCCGGCCCCGGAAGGCTGGGACGTGGAGGTGATCCAAGGCGCCAACATGGGGGCGCTGAGCGACATGACCGCACGCCTGATCGAGAAGGGTATCCCGTCGTCGGTGGAGTACCGTGACGGCAAGCCGGTGGTGCTGATGGGGCCGTTCCCCACCAAGGCCGAGGCCGAGGCACGCAAGGCGGACGTCATGGCGCGGCTGGGCACCGACTCGATCGTCATCCAGCATGGTGCCAAGCGCTGATGAACGGAGGGTGCGCCGCAGCCGCGACGGCAGGGTAGCCCGAGGGGTAATGCCGGTTAGTTAAACAGTTGGGGCCGCTACGCGCCCCATCGCGGCACAAGGCCGCTCCTACGGGAAAACCGCCATTTTTGCGTGATTTCTGTAGGAGCGGCCTTGTGCCGCGATGGGCTGCATAGCAGCCCCAATGACATGTCTCAAATAGCTTGACTGACCGGCATTTGCCCGAGGGGCGGGATATTTCTCGCAGAGGCGTGCACAAGGATAGGCAGGATTGTGCAGCTATGCTTGTAGGCAAGACAGGCTGCAGAGGGGGAGGGGCTCATGTCTACGCTGGAACGGGCCATTGCCGTGGCGACCAAGGCCCACGAAGGGCAGTTCGATAAGGGGGGGGTGGCCTATATCCTCCACCCGTTGCGGGTGATGGCGCGTGTCACCACACCGGAACAGCGGATCGTCGCGGTGCTGCACGACGTACTCGAAGACACCCCTGTGACCCTCTCGGACCTTGCCCGCGAAGGGTTCCCCCTGAAGATCCTCGCCGCCGTGCTGGCCCTGAGCCGGCGCGACGGGGAAAGCTACGAGGCTTTCGTCATGCGCCTGGGCGTCGACCCGCTGGCGCGGCAGGTCAAGCTGGCCGACCTTGCCGACAACAGCGACCTGTCGCGCATCCCATGTCCGGGCCCGGCCGACCTGGCCCGGCTAAGCCGCTACCAGCAGGCCAGCGCCTACCTGCAGACGCTGGCCTGAGGCTCAACCGCAGGCGTTGAGGTTCACCGGCCCGACGAACTCGTTGCCGTGGCCCATCACGCAGGCCACCCGCTGGTTGCGTTGCAGTTCCCAGGGCTGTGGCGGGTAGGTCTTGTTCCAGGCGTTGAACAGCTGCCGGTCCTGCTTGGACAGGCGCAGGTTGTAAGTCTTGCTCATGTAGAAGTAGGTGCGCGCGATCATCCCGCGAATCGACGGGCGCGGCATCACCTTCTTGGCCTTGAAGTCCACCTGGGTCAGGCAACTGCCGTATTGGCCGTGCTGCTGGGGCAGCCAGCTGAAGCTGTAGTTGCTGCGATCGCCATTGACCTCGCCGATGCTCGGCACCAGGTTGTGCAGGTCGGCCTCGGCGCGCTTGTACACCTCGTCATGGCGCGAGCAGTTCTTGCGCCCGCCGTTCTGCCAGCATTGGCGCTGGTGGCCGATGTGCCAGGCCGGCACGATGTGCTCCCACTCGATGCGCGAGGCGCGCTGGGCATTCTTGCGTGGGGTGTAGCCGCAGGAGGCCAGGTCGACCTTGTTGCCCTTGTACTTGCAGCCGCAATAGAACTCCGTGGACTGCGGCGCGTACAGCCGCCACGCGACCTTCTTGGCTTCCTGGAAGGTGCGCGGGGCATCGGCGTGGGCGGTGATGGCGGTGAACAGTAGGCAAGCGACAGCGAAAAGCGAAACTCTCATGCGGGGTCAGTCTTCCTTGGGCACGGTCCAGAAGATCTGCACGCCGCCGTCGTCGCGGTGGGCGAGGGTGACGTTGTCGTTCTCGGCGATCTCCTCGAGCAAGGTTTCCCAATCGTCGGGGGACTCGTGCTCCAGGCGGAAGATCAAGGCGGCGCGGCTGCGCTGGGCGATGGGGCTGTTGATGATCTTCTGGATACGGATACCCAGTTGTTCATAGCTGCTGAGGGTTACTGCGGAGGTACTGGCCACGGGGCTTTTCCTTGTTTTGCTGTATGCGCATACAGTATTTCACTGTAGGCATTTTCGCAACAGCGTGTAAGGTGAAAAGCCTATATGACCGTGGTAGATCGGTTGGTTCCCACAAGAAGCGTGACGCTACGCCCGTGGGAGATTTACCCAGCCCTTCGGGCTGCGCTGTCGCGCAGAGAACAAGCGGCTAGCGCCGCCCCCTGTGTGCGGGCTTGCCCGCGATCAAGGGCGAAGCCCTTGCCAGGCGACGGTGATATCGGCCCGGCCCAATCGCGGGACAAGCCCGCTCCAGCAAGTCCTGCAAAATCAAATAGTTATGAGTTGTTATGAGAGTGGGCTTGTCCCGCGATGGGCCGGCATGCCATGCACACCGGCCAGGCCTTGCGAGGATCAGTATTCCCAGAAGATCCGCTGCAGTTCCTTGCTGTCCTGGGTCTTGGTCATCGCGACCATGGCCAGGATGCGCGCCTTCTGCGGGTTCAGGTCATGGGCCACGACCCAGTCGTTCTTGTCGTCAGGCTGCTCGGCATTGCGCAGTACGAAACCGCCCTGGTTCACGTGGGAGGAACGAATGATCTGCACGCCGTTCTTGCGCAGCTCCTGCAAGGCCGGCACCACGCGCGAGGAAACCGAGCCATTGCCGGTACCGGCATGGATCAGCGCCTTGGCACCGTTCTGCGCCAGCGCCTTGTAGGCCGTGTCGGTCACGTTGCCGTAGCCATAGGCGATGTCCACCTGCGGCAAGCTGCTGATCTGCTTGATGTCGAACTCGGAGTTGACGGTGTGGCGCTTGGCCGGCAGGCGGAACCAGTACGATTTGCCTTCCACCACCATGCCCATCGGGCCCCAGGCGCTCTTGAAAGCTTCGGTCTTGATGTTGACCGACTTGCTCACGTCACGGCCGGACTGGATCTCGTCATTCATGGTCACCAGCACGCCCTTGCCGCGGGACTGCTTGTCGCTGGCCACGGCCACGGCGTTGTATAGGTTGAGCATGCCGTCGGCGGACATGGCAGTGCCCGGGCGCATGGAGCCGACCACCACGATCGGCTTGTCGGTCTTCTCCACCAGGTTGAGGAAGTAGGCGGTCTCTTCCAGGGTGTCGGTACCGTGGGTGATCACGATGCCATCGACGTCCTTGCTATCGGCCAATTCCGCAACGCGCTTGCCCAGCTTGAGCAGGTCGTCGTTGGAGATGCTCTCGGAGGCGATCTGCATCACCTGCTCGCCGCGTACGTTGGCCAGGTCGGCCAGCTCCGGCACGCCGGCGATCAGCTTGTCGACGCCCAGCTTGGCGGCCTGATAGGTGGCGCTGTTGGCAGCGCTGGCGCCGGCGCCGGCAATGGTGCCGCCGGTGGCGAGGATGACCACGTTGGCCAGCTTCTGCTGGGTTTCGGCTTCCTTGGCAGACGCGGTGGAAGGCAGGATCAGCAGCAGGGCGAGTGCGCTGGGGGCGAAGGTTTTAAGTGCAGCATTCATCGTTATTGTTCTCTCTCTTCCTAGTGAGATGGTCGCTGTATCGCACAGGTTGTCAGGCATGTTTCGTACCAGCTTGATGTGCAGGCGGGGCCTTGTGGCGCAATGGGTTGTACAGTGACTCCAGGGCCTGCGTTCGACACGGCTTGTGGGGCTGCGGCGCAGCCATCGCGGCACAAGGCCGCCCCTACAGGGAGGTGCATTCCATTCGGAATACCGAACAAGCGTAGGAAAAGGTGTTCGGTTTTTCGGAAATATTCCGGATAATCCCGACGTACGTGGCCCAGGCCGAACCGCATAGTGGGTTTGACAAAAGCAGGTCTTGTTTCCATAGTGATTCAACGCAAACGTTTGCGATCCGATAAAAACCACAAGATTCGGAGTCAACTCCATGAAACTGCCATTCCCCGGCCGCGTCCTGGCCCTGGCTGTGCTCTCCACGCTTTCCCTCGCGCTGCCCTTGTCCGCCGCCCATGCCGAAGACAAGCCGAAGGTCGCTTTGGTGATGAAGTCCCTGGCCAACGAGTTCTTCAGGACCATGGAAGACGGCGCCAAGGCCTACCAGCAGCAACACCCCAACGATTTCGACCTGGTGGCCAATGGCATCAAGGACGAGTCCGACACCGGTAACCAGATCCGCATCGTCGAGCAGATGATCGTCTCCGGCGTCAACGCCCTGGTCATCGCCCCGGCCGATTCCAAGGCCTTGGTGCCGGTGGTGAAGAAGGCCATGGACGCCGGCATCACCGTGGTCAACATCGATAACCGCCTGGACCCGGACGTGCTCGAGAGCAAGGGCATCAGCGTGCCCTTCGTCGGCCCCGACAACCGCAAGGGCGCTCGCCTGGTCGGTGACTACCTGGCCCAGCAAAAGCTCAAGGCGGGCGATCAGGTCGGCATCATCGAAGGCGTGCCCACCACCACCAACGCCCAGCAGCGCACCGCCGGCTTCAAGGATGCCATGGACGCTGCGCAGATGAAGGTGGTCTCGGTGCAGTCGGGCAATTGGGAGATCGACAAAGGCAATGCCGTGGCCGCGGCCATGCTCAACGAATACCCCGATCTCAAGGCGCTGCTGGCCGGTAACGACAGCATGGCCCTGGGCGCCGTCTCGGCCGTGCGCGCCGCCGGCAAGACCGGCCAGGTGCAGGTGGTGGGCTACGACAACATCCGCGCCATCAAGCCTATGCTCAAGGATGGCCGCGTGCTCGCCACCCTCGAGCAGCATGGCGCCGACCAGGCCGTGTTCGGCATCCAGGCGGCTCTGCAGATGCTCAAGGGCGAGAAGCCGGCGGTAGATGCCGACAACGTCATCCAGACGCCGGTCGAACTGGTCACCCAACCCTGAACCGGGCAGGAGCGTCGGCCATGTCAGCCTCGGCCAATCAAGCCACCCTCGCCGTCAGCGGCCTGGGCAAGACCTACACCCAGCCGGTGCTCGGCGAGGTGACCCTGGAGCTGCGCGCGGGCGAAGTGCTGGCGTTGACCGGCGAGAACGGCGCCGGCAAAAGTACCTTGTCCAAGCTCATCAGCGGCCTGGAAACCCCGACGGTCGGGCACATGCACTACCGTGGCCAGCCTTATGCCCCCGCCAGCCGCAGCGAGGCCGAGCGCCTGGGGGTGCGCATGGTCATGCAGGAGCTGAACCTGCTGCCGACCCTGACCGTGGCCGAGAATCTGTTCCTCGACAACCTGCCCAGCCGCTTCGGTTGGATCAGCCGCAGGCGCCTGCGCCAGCTGGCCACGGCGGCTATGGCCCAGGTCGGGCTCGATGCCATCGACCCGGACACGCCGGTCGGCGAATTGGGCATCGGCCACCAGCAGATGGTCGAGATCGCCCGCAACCTGATCGGCGACTGCCGTGTACTGATCTTCGACGAACCCACGGCCATGCTCACCGCTCGCGAGGTGGAGCTGCTGTTCACCCAGATCGAGCGCCTGCGCCAGCGCGGCGTGGCCATCGTGTACATCTCCCATCGCCTGGAGGAGCTGCAGCGCGTGGCCCAGCGCATTGCCGTGCTGCGCGATGGCAAGCTGGTGTGCGTCGAGCCGATCCAGCGCTACACCGCGGTCGAGCTGGTCAACCTGATGGTCGGGCGCGAACTGGGCGAGCACATCGACCTAGGGCGCCGGCAGATCGGCCAGACGCTGCTCAAGGTCCAGGGCCTGAGCCGTGGTGACAAGGTGCGTGACGTGTCGTTCCAAGTCAGGGCAGGGGAGATCTTCGGCATCTCCGGGCTGATCGGTGCCGGGCGCACCGAACTGCTGCGGCTGATTTACGGTGCCGACCGCGCCGACAGCGGCCATATCGAGCTTGGCCAGCCGTTGCGGCGCGTGCAGGTGGACTCCCCGAAGGCTGCCGTGGGCGCCGGCATTGCCCTGATCACCGAAGACCGTAAGGGCGAAGGCCTGCTGCTGAGCCAGTCGATCAGCGCCAACATCGCCCTGGGCAACCTGGGCGCCGTGTCCCGCGCCGGCATTCTCGACACCGACGCCGAGCGCGCCCTGGCCGAGCGGCAGATCAACGCCATGCGCATCCGCAGCGCGAGCCCCGCGCAGGCGGTGGGTGAGCTGTCCGGCGGCAACCAGCAGAAGGTGGTGATCGGCCGTTGGCTGGAGCGCGACTGCCAGGTGCTGTTGTTCGACGAGCCCACCCGCGGCATCGACGTGGGCGCCAAGTTCGACATCTATGGCCTGCTGGCGGAGCTGGCGCGCCAGGGCAAGGCCTTGGTGGTGGTTTCCAGCGACCTGCGCGAGCTGATGCTGATCTGCGACCGCATCGCCGTGCTGTCCGCCGGCCGCCTGGTCGACACCTTCGATCGCGAGCGCTGGAGCCAAGACCAATTGCTCGCCGCGGCCTTCGCCGGCTACCAGAAACGTGACGCGTTGCTGCACGAGGCAGCGCCCAGGATGGCCCCATGAAAACCACACCCCTCGATACCCCGGGCAATACGCCTGTGCGCCGCAGCGGCACCTATTTTGGCCTGGGCACCTACCTGGGCCTGGCCGGTGCCTTGTTGGCGATGATCGTGCTGTTCTCGTTCCTGAGCAGCCACTTCCTGTCCTACGCCACCTTCAGCACCCTGGCCAACCAGATCCCCGACCTGATGGTGCTGGCCGTGGGCATGACCTTCGTGCTGATCATCGGCGGCATCGACCTGTCGGTCGGCTCGGTGTTGGCCCTGGCGGCCTCGGCGGTCAGCGTAGCGATCCTTGGCTGGGGCTGGAGCCCGCTGCCCGCTGCGCTGCTGGGCATGGCCGTGGCGGCGCTGGCCGGCAGCATCACTGGCGGCATCACTGTGGCCTGGCGCATTCCTTCGTTCATCGTCTCCCTGGGCGTGCTGGAAATGGCTCGGGGCCTGGCCTACCAGTTCACCGACTCGCGCACCGCCTACATCGGCGATGCCTTCGCCTGGTTCTCCAACCCAATCGCCTTCGGTATCTCGCCGGCCTTCATCATCGCCCTGCTGGTGATCGTCCTCGCTCAGCTGGTGCTGACGCGCACCGTGTTCGGCCGCTACCTGATCGGCATCGGCACCAACGAGGAGGCCGTGCGCCTGGCCGGCATCGATCCACGCCCGTACAAGGTGCTGGTGTTCGCCTTGATGGGCCTGCTCGCGGGCCTGGCCGCACTGTTCCAGATCTCTCGCCTGGAGGCCGCCGACCCCAACGCCGGTGCCGGTCTCGAGCTGCAGGTGATCGCAGCCGTGGTGATCGGCGGTACCAGCCTGATGGGCGGGCGCGGCTCGGTCATCAGCACCTTCTTTGGCGTACTGATCATCTCCGTGCTGGCCGCGGGGCTGGCGCAGATCGGTGCGTCGGAGCCGACCAAACGCATCATCACCGGGGCGGTCATCGTCATCGCCGTGGTGCTCGACACCTACCGTAGCCGGCGCGCGGGCCGGCGGAACTGAAACCATGGCAACCATCAAAGACGTCGCGGCACTGGCGGGTATCTCCTATACCACCGTGTCCCATGTACTGAACAAGACCCGCCCGGTCAGCGAGCACGTGCGCCTGAAGGTCGAGGCGGCTATCGCCGAGCTCGACTACGTGCCCAGCGCCGTGGCTCGCTCGCTCAAGGCGCGTAGCACCGCCACCATCGGCCTGTTGGTGCCCAACAGCGTCAACCCGTACTTTGCTGAGCTGGCCCGGGGCATCGAGGACGGCTGCGAGCGCAACGGCTACTGCGTGATCCTCTGCAACTCCGACGATAACCCGCAAAAGCAGCGCAGTTACCTGCGCGTACTGCTGGAAAAACGCATCGACGGCCTGATCGTCGCCTCGGTGGGCGAGGACCGCGACCTGCTCGAAAGCCTGGCGGGCGTGCGCACGCCCATGGTCATCGTCGATCGCGCCCTGGAAGGCGTGGATGCCGACCTGGTGCGCATCGACCACGAGCAGGGCGGCTACCTCGCCACCCGCCATCTGCTGGACCTGGGCCATCGCGACATCGCCTGCATCGGCGGCCCGGCGGACACCGGTGCCAGCCAGCTGCGCCTGGCGGGCTTTCGTCGTGCCATGGCCGAGCAGGGGCTGCAAGTGCCGCAAGGCCGCGTACTGCATTGCGACTTCAGCAGCCCCGGCGGCCATGCCGCAGCCGGGCACTTGCTCGATGGCGCGCGCCCGACGGCAATCTTCGCCGGCAACGACATGATCGGCTTCGGCGTACTGCGCGCCGCCGCCGAGCGCAACATCAGCGTGCCCGGCGAGCTGTCGGTGGTCGGCTTCGACGACATCGAACTCAGCCGCTACGTCTACCCGCCATTGACCACCGTCGGCCAGTCGATCCGCGAGCTGGGCGAGAGCGCCGCACAGTTGCTGCTGTCGCGCATCGCTGTGCCTCGCAGCGGCGACGCCGAGCAGCGCATCGTCGCCCCGCGTATCGTGCTGCGCGAGTCCACCGGTCCGCGCCCGGACCTGTTCAATGATTACCGTTAAGGAGGTGCCATGAGCGCCAAGGTCGTGGTGGTCGGCAGCCTCAACATGGACCTGGTGGCCCGCGCCCAGCGCCTGCCCCGGGCCGGTGAGACCCTGGCCGGCGACAGCTTCTTCACCGTGCCTGGCGGCAAGGGTGCCAACCAGGCGGTGGCCGTGGCGCGCCTGGGGGCGAGCGTGGCGATGGTCGGCAACGTCGGCGATGATGCCTACGGCGAGCAACTGCGTCAGGCCCTGGAGCACGAAGGCATCGACTGCCAGGCGGTCGGCGTGTGCGAAGGTGTTTCCAGCGGCGTGGCGCTGATCACCGTGGATGCCGCGAGCCAGAACGCCATCGTCATCATTGCCGGGAGCAACGGGCGGCTGGCACCAGAGAGCGTGCAGCGTTTCGACGCGCTGCTGCAGGCGGCCGAGGTGATCATCTGCCAGCTGGAAGTACCCATGGCCACGGTGGCCTGGACCCTGGCCCGCGGGCGCGAGCTGGGCAAGACGGTGATCCTCAACCCGGCGCCGGCCACTGGCCCGTTGCCGGCGGACTGGTTCGCCCATATCGACTACCTCACCCCCAACGAAAGCGAAGCCCAGGCCCTGACCGGGCTGCCGGTCACCGATCTCGACAGCGCCCGCAGTGCCGGTGAGCGGCTGCTAGCCCTCGGGGCGGGCAGGGTGATCGTCACCCTGGGCGCGCAGGGTGCCTTGTTCGTCACGCCTGCGGGCAGCCGCCACTTCCCCGCGCCAGTGGTGCAGCCGCTGGACACCACGGCGGCGGGCGACACCTTTATTGGTGGGTTCGTCGCAGCCCTGGTGCGCGGCCTGGAGGAGGGCGAAGCCATCGCCTTCGGTCAGCGCGCCGCTGCGTTGTCGGTGACCCGCGCCGGTGCCCAGCCTTCGATTCCCTACCTGGCGGAGCTGGTGCCATGAAGAAGACCGGGGTGCTGAACATCGCGCTTTCGCGGGTGATCGCCGGGCTCGGTCATGGCGATATCGTGGTGATCGGCGATGCCGGGCTGCCGGTGCCGCCTGGGGTCGAGTTGATCGACCTGGCAGTGGTGCCAGGTGTGCCGGATTTCGCCAATGTGTTGCGAGCAGTATTGGGGGAAATGCAGGTGGAGCGGCATGTGCTGGCCGAAGAGATGCTAGACGTCGCACCGCCTGCGCTGGTGATGGTGCAACAGTGCTCCGGGTTACTGGGCTCGCAGGCACTGTTGCCGCACCTGGCGTTCAAGGATCTTTGCCGGCAGGCCAAGGCCGTGGTGCGCACCGGGGAGTGCAAGCCCTACAGCAATATCGCCCTGGTGGCCGGCGTTACCTTCTAGGCTCTGTCTGAAAAGTCTTGAGACGCCGGTCAGGCAAGGCGAAAACAGCCGAGGAAGCGGGGTTTACGGGTTGTAAATGAGCATTCCGAGGCTGTTTTCAACGCAGCCTGACCAAGTATCAAGGCTTTTCAGGCAGAGCCTAGGCGGGGCCCTGTAGGAGCGGGCCTGCCCCGCGATGGGCTGCAACGCGGCCCCAAACCTCTCATCCAAGGCAACAAGGAGTGCCTCATGCTAAAGCACCTGCTACAAGGAGCCATCCTCATGTCCATCCTGGCCGCTACCACCCTCCAGGCCGCTCCACGCGACCTGATCATCGACACCGACCCCGGCGCCGACGACGTGGTGGCCCTGTTCCTGGCCATGGCATCCCCGCAAGAGCTCAACATCCGCGCCATCACCACCGTCGCCGGCAACGTGCGCCTGGCCAAGACCTCGCGCAATGCCCGCCTGGCCCGCGAATGGGCGGGCCGCGAGGACATCCCGGTATACGCCGGGGCAGGGCGCCCGCTGGTACGCAAGCCGATCTACGCCGCCGACGTGCACGGCGAAGAAGGCCTGGAAGGCGTCGAGGTGCACGAACCTCGCCAAGGCCTGGCCCAGGGCAACGCCGTGCAGTACCTGGTCGATACCTTGTCCAGCGCCGAGCCCCACAGCATCACCCTCGCCATGCTCGGCCCGCAGACCAACCTGGCCCTGGCGTTGATCCAGAAGCCTGAGATCGCCAAGGGCATCAAGGAAGTGGTGGTGATGGGCGGTGCCCACTTCAATGGCGGCAACATCACCTCTGTGGCCGAATTCAACCTCTACGCCGACCCCCATGCCGCCGAGGTAGTACTGGCCAGCGGCGTAAAGCTCACCTACGTGCCCCTGGATCTCACCCATAAGGTGATCACCAGCGAGGCCCGTTTCAAGCAGCTGGCCGCGGTCAACAACCAAGCCAGCCGGCGCGTGGTGGATATCCTCAACGTCTACGTCAAGCACGACATGGACCTGTACGGCATGCCCGGTGGCCCGGTGCACGACGCCAGCGTAATCGCCTACCTGCTCGAGCCCGAGTTGTTCAGCGGCCGCCGTGCGCACATGGTGATCGACAGTCGCGAAGGGCCGACCTTCGGCCAGACCGTGGTGGACTGGTATGGCGTGCTCAAGCAGCCTGCCAACGTCTTGTGGTTGAACGAAGGCGACGCCCAGGGCTTCTTCGACCTGCTCAGCGCGCGCCTGGCTCGATTGCGATAGCCGCGTGCGGTGCGTAGCGCTCGAATACCTGTTCGATGAAGCTACGCGCCGCCTCGCTGCCGCGGTCGCGCACCAGCAGGTCGATGGCGATCAGTAGCAATTCCTCGGGGGTGCCGGGGCTGTAGGCGCTCTGGCCCTCGGCCCATTTGACCTTGATGTCGGCATCGATGCTGTGGCTGCTCATGGAAGGCTCTCGTGGCGGGCCCGGGCTGTGGGTCGAACACCTGACCTTGGCATTCGAAGGGAGGCGTGGTGCGCTCCGCTTGCAGCAGTAAATCATGCCTTTGCCCTGGCCGCACAGTGGCGCACCGGGCATCCGTCGCAAAATCCGGTCACGATTGGCTTTTGGCCTGAGGGGCTCGCTTCAGGCAGACTTGTCCGGTTTTGCAACAAATGTTGAATGGAGCTGTCGCATTAGGCAGTTCCCGTGATCGATTAGGAGGATTCATGTTCCGTACCCGTGCCTACCTGGCGACCTTGCTGGCGGCTGCAGTCCTGGCAGGTTGCAGCACAGGCGGTTCTTCGGACCCAGCCACCCCGGCCGACAACGGCGGGCGCTGCGAAGCCAGCGCGGCCGACTTCACCATCGGCAAGCAGGCCACCCCTGAATTGCTCGAGCAGGCCCGCAAGGCCAGCGGCTCGCAGCTGGCGCGCATCCTCAAGCCCCACGACGTCATCACCCTGGAGTACCGCTCCGAGCGGCTGAACCTGAACGTCGACGACAAAGGCGTCGTCACCCGCGTCAACTGCGGCTAAGCACGGCGCCCCCCCTTAAGCCGGCGCGCCCCTGTGGGAGCCGGCTTGCCGGCGATTGAGTAATACCGACGCCCACAAAAAACCCGCCACGAAGGCGGGTTTTTTGTATTCGTATCCGAATTACTCCGGACGAACCTGCGCAGCCTGCATGCCCTTCTGACCGCGCTCGGCAACGAAGGAAACGGTCTGGCCTTCTTTCAGGCTCTTGAAGCCGTCGGTTTCGATGGCCTTGAAGTGTACGAACAGGTCGTCGCCGCCGCCTGCTGGGGTGATGAAGCCGTAGCCTTTTTCATCATTGAACCATTTGACGGTGCCGTTTTGGCGATTGGACATGGGGTGAATCTCCAGAAACATGATTTTTATCGAGGGTGCAATGTCGCCGAGGCTACGCAGCACCGGCGACATCATAGTCTAATTCTGCGCATCTAGCGCCTGTTACCTTCGCAGGATACTGATCTACGGCAAACAATGCGTAGATCGACCGCCAAAAGGCCTCAGCTTTTGGGGGCGCAGGCCTGCTTCACGGCGCTCTGGGCCCGCTGCATCAGCTTGGCATCGACGCCGTCCTTGCTGTCGAGGTCTTCGATTTCCGCCTTGGTGAAGTTTTTCTCGATGGCGTCGGCGCCACATTTGCAATGCTGGTCGGCCGTCTTGGCATCGACGCCTTGCGCGGTGGCCACCTGGACACACTGGTCCATGTAGGCGCCTTTCTTGCCGGCAGGCCATTCTGCCTGGGCCGCCACCGGCAGCAGCAGGGCGCTGGCAGCCGTCAGGGCCAGAAGAGACTGAAGTCGCATAACCACACACTCCTTGGGTTGAGTCTCATCAAGAGTAGGATGCTTCAGAGACTCTGAGGTGGAATTTTCCGAACAAGTTCACCGAAGCGGTGTAATTTCCAAATATTTCTGCCTGGCGCCCAAGCCGCGTGCTAGGATGCTCGGCTTGCAGCGCGTCCTCACGCGGCCTGCATCCCATTTATCATTTTCCAGTCACTCTGGTTCGTCCCTGGCAGGCCGAAAGGTCTCTGCCACTGTGAGGCAGGCTTTCCCACGGGAAAGGCAGGGCGGATCTTGTACTGGCTCATCCCAACCCATGTGACCTTTGGTAGGGGTCACCACTAGGAGAGGAGGCGCCATGCCCGTAATTACTCTTCCCGATGGCAGTCAACGTTCGTTCGACAAGGCCGTCACCGTTGCCGAAGTCGCCGCCTCCATTGGCGCAGGCCTGGCCAAGGCCACCCTGGCCGGCAAGGTCGACGGCAAGCTGGTCGATGCCTGCGACCTGATCGAGAACGACGCCACCCTGCAGATCATCACCCCTAAAGATGAAGAGGGACTGGAGATCATCCGCCACTCGTGCGCCCACTTGGTCGGCCACGCGGTGAAGCAGCTGTACCCGACCGCCAAGATGGTGATCGGCCCGGTGATCGACGAAGGCTTCTACTACGACATTGCCTACGAGCGCCCCTTCACCCCTGAAGACATGGCCGCCATCGAACAGCGCATGCAGCAGCTGATCGACAAGGACTACGACGTCGTCAAGAAGATGACCCCGCGCGCCGAAGTCATCGATGTGTTCAAGAGCCGCGGCGAAGACTACAAGCTGCGCCTGGTCGAGGACATGCCCGACGAGCAGGCCATGGGCCTGTACTACCACGAAGAGTACGTCGACATGTGCCGCGGCCCGCACGTGCCGAACACCCGCTTCCTCAAGGCCTTCAAGCTGACCAAGCTGTCCGGCGCCTACTGGCGCGGCGACGCCAAGAACGAGCAGCTGCAGCGTGTGTACGGCACTGCCTGGGCCGACAAGAAGCAGCTGGCGGCCTACATCCAGCGCATCGAGGAAGCCGAGAAGCGCGACCACCGCAAGATCGGCAAGCAGCTCGACCTCTTCCACCTGCAGGAAGAAGCCCCGGGCATGGTGTTCTGGCATGCCAACGGCTGGACCGTGTACCAGGTGCTGGAGCAGTACATGCGCCAGGTCCAGCGCGAGAACGGCTATCAGGAAATCAAGACCCCGCAGGTCGTCGACCGCATTCTCTGGGAGCGCTCCGGCCACTGGTCCAACTACGCCGAGAACATGTTCACCACCTCGTCGGAAAGCCGTGATTTCGCGGTCAAGCCGATGAACTGCCCGTGCCACGTGCAGGTGTTCAACCAAGGCCTCAAGTCCTACCGCGACCTGCCGCTGCGCCTGGCCGAGTTCGGTGCCTGCCACCGCAACGAGCCGTCCGGTGCGCTGCACGGCATCATGCGCGTGCGTGGCTTCGTGCAGGACGACGCGCACATCTTCTGCACCGAAGACCAGGTGAAGAAGGAAGCCGCCGACTTCATCAAACTGACCCTGGACGTCTACAAGGACTTCGGCTTCACCGACATCGCCATGAAGCTCTCCACCCGCCCCGCCAAGCGCGTGGGTTCCGAAGAGCTGTGGGACCGCGCCGAAGGCGCCCTGGCCGATGCGCTGAACGAGTCGGGCCTGGAATGGGAATACCAGCCGGGCGAGGGTGCCTTCTACGGCCCGAAGATCGAGTTCACCCTGCGTGACTGCCTGGGCCGTAACTGGCAGTGCGGTACCCTGCAGTACGACCCGAACCTGCCCGAGCGCCTGGATGCCAGCTACATTGCCGAAGACAACAACCGCAAGCGCCCGGTCATGCTGCACCGTGCTATCCTCGGTTCCTTCGAGCGCTTCATCGGCATGCTGATCGAGCACTACGCGGGTGTATTCCCGGCGTGGCTGGCGCCAACCCAGGCGGTGATCATGAATATCACCGACAAGCAGGCCGATTTCGCCCTTGAGGTGGAAAAAACGCTGAACGGAAGCGGTTTCCGTGCCAAGTCCGACTTGAGAAATGAGAAGATCGGCTTTAAAATCCGCGAGCATACTTTGCTCAAGGTCCCATACCTTCTGGTTATAGGGGACCGCGAAGTCGAAACGCAGACCGTTGCAGTACGTACCCGTGATGGCAAAGACCTGGGCTCCATGCCCGTCTCCCAATTCACTCAACTGCTCGCTGAAGCCGTAGCTCAGCGCGGTCGCCTAGAATCGGAGTAATGACTATTAAGCGTGAAATGAGAAACGATAAACGAACTGCACCGAAAGCCCCGATCAACGAGAATATCTCGGCACGCGAGGTTCGGTTAATTGGCGCTGACGGCGAGCAGATTGGCATCGTCTCGATTGATGAAGCGCTGCGTATCGCTGATGAAGCGAAGCTGGATCTGGTGGAGATCTCTGCAGACGCGCAACCGCCTGTCTGCAAGGTGATGGACTACGGCAAGCACCTCTTCGAGAAGAAGAAGCAGGCTTCCGAGGCCAAGAAGAACCAGAAGCAGATCCAGATCAAAGAAATCAAGTTTCGTCCAGGGACGGAAGAAGGGGATTACCAGGTAAAACTACGCAACCTGGTACGTTTCCTTAGCGATGGGGACAAGGCCAAGATCTCTCTGAGATTCCGCGGCCGTGAGATGGCCCACCAGGAGCTGGGCATGGAGCTGTTGAAGCGGGTCGAAGCTGACCTCGCCGAATACGGCACCGTTGAGCAGCATCCGAAGATGGAAGGACGCCAGCTTATGATGGTCATCGCCCCCAAAAAGAAGAAGTAATCTCCCGGGCACGGCAGGCCTGATGATTATGTGTAATTTTATCGAATGCGGAGTTCCAACATGCCAAAAATGAAAACCAAGAGCGGTGCTGCGAAGCGTTTCCTGAAAACCGCTTCCGGCTTCAAGCACAAGCACGCTTTCAAGAGCCACATCCTGACCAAAATGTCGACCAAGCGTAAGCGTCAACTGCGCGGTGCCAGCCTGCTGCACCCGTCTGACGTGGCAAAAGTCGAGCGCATGCTGCGCGTACGTTAATTCTGGTCAACGATAGAGGAAGTTACTCATGGCTCGTGTAAAGCGTGGCGTCATCGCTCGTAAGCGTCACAAGAAAATTCTGAAACTGGCTAAAGGCTACTACGGTGCGCGTTCGCGCGTATTCCGCGTTGCCAAGCAAGCGGTCATCAAGGCTGGCCAATACGCCTACCGTGACCGTCGCCAGAAGAAGCGTCAGTTCCGCGCTCTGTGGATCGCTCGTATCAACGCCGGTGCCCGCACCAACGGCCTGTCCTACAGCCGTCTGATTGCTGGTCTGAAAAAGGCGTCGATCGAAATCGACCGTAAGGTTCTGGCCGACCTGGCAGTGAACGAAAAAGCGGCGTTTGCTGCGATTGTCGAGAAAGCTAAAGCCGTTCTGGCTTAAGTACCCACGACAATCATCCGGCGGCGCCCTGCGCCGTCGGGTGTAAAACGTCATCGATAGGGGAAGAGCCTTCAAAAGCTCTTCCCCTATTTTCGTATCTGGAGTCTGTACATGGAAAACCTGGACGCGCTGGTTGCCCAAGCCCTCGAGGCCGTGGAACGCGCTGAAGACATCACTACCCTGGAACAGATCCGGGTCCAATTCCTCGGCAAGAAGGGCGAGCTGACCCAGGTGATGAAGACCCTGGGCAACCTGCCAGCCGAAGAGCGCCCCAAGGTCGGCGCGCTGATCAACGACGCCAAGGAACGCGTCACCGACGTGCTCAACGCACGCAAGGCCGCCTTCGAAGAAGCCGAGCTCAACGCTCGCCTGGCCGCCGAATGCATCGATGTGACCCTGCCAGGCCGTGGCCAGACCACCGGCGGGCTGCACCCGATCACCCGTACCCTCGAGCGCATCGAGCAGTTCTTCACCCATATCGGCTACGGCATCGCCGAAGGCCCCGAGGTCGAAGACGACTACCACAACTTCGAAGCGCTCAACATCCCCGGCCACCACCCGGCCCGGGCGATGCACGACACCTTCTACTTCAATGCCAACATGCTGCTGCGCACCCACACCTCGCCGGTGCAGGTGCGGACCATGGAGTCCAGCCAGCCGCCGATCCGCATTGTCTGCCCGGGCCGTGTGTACCGCTGCGACTCGGATATCACTCACTCGCCGATGTTCCACCAGGTCGAAGGCCTGCTGGTCGACCGCGGCATCAACTTCGCCGACCTCAAGGGCACTATCGAGGAGTTCCTGCGGGTATTCTTCGAGAAAGAACTGGCGGTGCGCTTCCGCCCGTCGTTCTTCCCCTTCACCGAGCCGTCCGCCGAAGTCGACATGGAGTGCGTGATGTGCTCCGGCAAAGGCTGCCGCGTGTGCAAGCAGACCGGCTGGCTCGAGGTCATGGGCTGCGGCATGGTGCACCCGAACGTGCTGCGCATGTCCGGCATCGACCCTGAAGAATTCCAGGGCTTCGCCTTCGGCATGGGCGCCGAGCGCCTGGCCATGCTGCGCTATGGCGTCAACGATTTGCGTCTGTTCTTCGACAACGACCTGCGGTTCCTCGCCCAATTCCGCTAGGCCCGATCGACGCACTTTCTAGGAGAACAGCATGAAATTCAGTGAACAGTGGCTGCGCGGTTGGGTCAACCCGCAAGTCTCCCGTGACGAACTGGTTGCCCGCCTGTCCATGGCCGGCCTCGAAGTCGACAGCGTAACCCCCGCTGCCGGCCAATTCAGCGGCATCGTGGTGGGCGAGATCCTCACCACCGAACAACACCCGGACGCCGACAAGCTGCGCGTGTGCCAGGTGAGCAACGGCCAGGAAACCTTCCAGGTCGTCTGCGGCGCCCCCAACGCACGCCCCGGCATCAAGATCCCGTTCGCCATGATCGGCGCCGAACTGCCAGGCGACTTCAAGATCAAGAAGGCCAAGCTGCGCGGCGTCGAGTCCTTCGGCATGCTGTGCTCGGCGGCCGAGCTGCAGATCAGCGAAGAGAACGACGGCTTGCTGGAACTGGCGGCTGACGCCCCGGTCGGCGAAGACATTCGCGTGTACCTGAACCTGGACGACGCCAGCATCGAGATCGGCCTGACCCCGAACCGCGGCGACTGCCTGTCCATCGCAGGCCTTGCCCGTGACGTCGGCGCCCTGTACGACGTTCCGGTCACCCGTCCCGAAGTGCCTGCGGTCGCCCCGGCCCACGACGAAGTACGCCCGGTCGAAGTCTCGGCTCCGGCTGCCTGCCCGCGCTACCTGGGCCGCGTAATCCGCAACGTCGACCTGAGCAAGCCGACCCCGCTGTGGATGGTCGAACGCCTGCGCCGTAGCGACGTGCGCAGCATCGACGCCGCCGTCGACATCACCAACTACGTGATGCTCGAGCTCGGCCAGCCGATGCACGCCTTCGACCTCGCCGAAATCAACGGCGGCATCCGCGTGCGCATGGCCGAGGAGGGCGAGAAGCTCGTCCTGCTGGACGGCCAGGAAGTCGCCCTGCGTGCCGACACCCTGGTCATCGCCGACCACACCCGCGCCTTGGCCATCGCCGGCGTCATGGGTGGCGAGCACAGCGGCGTGAACACCGAGAAGACCCGCGACCTGTTCCTGGAAAGCGCCTTCTTCGAGCCGATTTCCGTTGCCGGCAAGGCCCGTTCCTACGGCCTGCACACCGATGCCTCGCACCGCTACGAGCGTGGCGTCGACTCGCAGCTGGCCCGTGAAGCCATGGAGCGTGCCACCGCGCTGGTACTGGAGATCGTCGGCGGCGAAGCCGGCCCCATCGTCGAGGCCGTGAGCGAACAGCACCTGCCGAAGGTCGCGCCGGTCACCCTGCGCGCCGAACGCATCAACCAGATGCTCGGCATGGATATGGACGCCGCCCAGGTCGAGCAATTGCTCAACGCCCTGGAGCTGAAAACCAGCGCTAGTGGGGGGGCTGATGGTGCGGCGCAGTGGACCGTCGAAGTCCCCAGCCACCGCTTCGACATCAGCCTCGAAGTCGACCTGATCGAAGAGCTGGCCCGCCTGTATGGCTACAACAACCTGCCGGTACGCTACCCGCAGGCCCGCCTGGCCCCCCAGGCCCGCCCGGAAGCCCGTGGCGAGCTGCCGACCCTGCGTCGCCTGCTGGTCGCCCGCGGCTACCAGGAAGCCATCACCTACAGCTTCATCGACCCGAAACTGTTCGAGCTGTTCACCCCTGGCGTCGAGCCGCTGCTGCTGGCCAACCCCATCTCCAGCGACATGGCCGCCATGCGCGCGTCCCTGTGGCCGGGCCTGGTCAAGGCGCTGCAGCACAACCTCAACCGCCAGCAAGACCGTGTACGCCTGTTCGAAAGCGGCCTGCGCTTCGTCGGCCAGTTGGGCGACCTCAAGCAGCAGCCGATGATCGCCGGCGTCGCCACCGGCAGCCGCCTGCCGGAAGGCTGGGCCAACGGCCGTGACAGCATCGACTTCTTCGATGTGAAGGCCGACGTCGAAGCCCTGCTGGGCTACTCCGGCGCCCTGGGTGACTTCACCTTCGTCGCCGGCAACCACCCAGCCCTGCACCCAGGCCAGACCGCCCGTATCGAGCGCGACGGCAAGGAAGTCGGCTACCTCGGCGCCATCCACCCAGAGTTGGCCAAGACTCTGGGCCTGGAGCGCCCGGTATTCGTCTTCGAGCTGGTGCTGGGCGATGTGGTCGAAGGCCGCCTGCCGAAATTCAGCGAACTGTCCAAGTTCCCTGAAGTGAGGCGTGACCTGGCTTTGATCGCAGGACGTGATGTAGCTTCTAGCTCCGTGCTTGAAGTAATTCGTGACAATGCGGGCGAATGGCTCACAGACCTCAGGCTGTTTGACGTCTACCAGGGTAAAGGTATTGATCCTGATAGAAAAAGCCTGGCTGTCGGCTTGACCTGGCAGCATCCATCGCGCACTCTTAACGACGATGAGGTGAACACTACCCTGCAAAACATCCTCACCTCGCTCGAACAAAGGTTGAACACCACGTTAAGGAAATAGCGTATGGGTGCTCTGACGAAAGCTGAGATGGCCGAAAGGCTGTACGAGGAGCTGGGGCTCAACAAGCGAGAGGCCAAGGAGCTGGTCGAGCTGTTTTTCGAAGAAATTCGGCATGCACTTGAAGAGAACGAGCAGGTCAAGTTGTCCGGTTTCGGTAACTTCGACCTTCGCGACAAACGCCAGCGGCCGGGCCGCAACCCCAAAACGGGGGAAGAGATCCCGATCACTGCTCGCCGCGTCGTCACCTTTCGTCCAGGGCAGAAACTGAAAGCCCGGGTTGAGGCCTATGCTGGAACCAAGCCATAACGACGAGCTGCCCCCCATTCCGGGCAAGCGCTACTTCACCATCGGTGAGGTCAGTGAGCTCTGTGCGGTAAAACCGCACGTGCTGCGTTATTGGGAACAGGAATTCCCGCAGCTCAACCCGGTCAAACGCCGCGGCAACCGACGGTATTATCAGCGCCAAGACGTGCTGATGATCCGCCAGATCCGCGCGCTGCTGTATGACCAAGGCTTCACCATCGGCGGGGCGCGCTTGCGCCTCTCCAGTGATGAGGCCAAGGATGACACCACCCAGTACAAGCAGCTGATTCGGCAGATGATTGCGGAATTGGAAGATGTGTTGGTGGTGTTGAAGAAGTGACCTGAAGCCTGATGAGTGGATTTTTTTGAAAAAAAGCTTCCATTATTCAAAAGGTTAGGGTAGATTCTTCACCGTTCTCAGCAACATCGAGAATGATGTCGGGGCGTAGCGCAGCCCGGTAGCGCACTTGCATGGGGTGCAAGGGGTCGAGTGTTCGAATCACTCCGTCCCGACCAAAATACTCCAAGAAATCCAGTCACTTAGCGGTGACTGGATTTTTTTATGGGCGTTCTTCTGGTTGAGGCTGTTGACGTGGCCGGCCAACCAGCGTCGCCAGTTTTCCAGCTGCATTCGGTGCTTGCTCACGTTGCAGGGCACGCAGGTCGCCACCATGTTGGCCAGGTTGTGGTTTCCTGGCCGCAGCGCTGGTTTCGAAATGTTTGCTGTTGGTATCGCTCTACTTGCTGTCGGCTTGAGCACCTCACTGCCGGGGCTCTGGATTCCGGCGGGCCGCCCTCATGGCTGCTGGAGCAGTGAGGCGCGTGCGAAGCTGATCCCCTGGCTGGCGTGATGTTGAAGCCGCCTTGGCTTGCTCGATGAAGGCGGTGCAGACGCTCATGGCATGGGCTGTGTCTGCTGGCCGCTTGTAGTTGCCGCTACCGGTGGAATGGTAGACTCTGCGACTTTGTTACCAGCCTGAGAGGGATCTTATGCGGCGCATCATTGCAATGACATTCGGCGGTTTGACACCGAGCTATTACCTCCGCCAGCTCTTCTTCGGATCCCTCTTTGCGGCCTTGGTACTATGGTTCGCCGCTAATAGCACCAGCGGCCTCACAGGCAAGCCTGGCCTTCTGCTAATGACGGTCGCTTGCACGTTGCTGTATCCGTACTCTCGCTTTGTCTATGAAAGCGTAGTTGGCTTCATCATGGGCAATAATGTCTTCTTCGTGAACGCGTTTTTCATGTTGTGGGTCAAGGCATTCACGATGATGCTTTGCTGGGCATTTGCGATCTTTATCGCTCCAGTCGGCTTGGCCTATCTATACTGGCATCACAGTCGACGTATTTCCCAGTGAGCGAGGCTAGGGTTTGTACGAGAAGTAGCCGAGCGGCGATCAGGCAAGGTGAAAACAGGCGAGGACGGCCGGGGTCGCGTCCGACTTTACTGGCTGTAAATCAATGTACCGGCCGAACGAGCTGCTCGACTCCGAGCGCGATGCTCGCAAGCAGCCTAGCCCGCGCCGACCCGCTCGCAAAGAGCGGAACGACCTCATGTGCTCTCTATTCCATGTAGGCTTTAGGCGGGGCAGGGAGTTCGGCCAGTAGGTCTCTGAGCCCCGTGCACCACTGGCTGCGGATCTGGCTGTAGTAGGGGTCGTCCTGGGTGATGCGATAGCTCTGCGTCGGCTGGAACGAATTCTTGCGATACACCAGTAAATCCAGTGGCATCCCCACCGACAGGTTGCTGCGGATGGTCGAGTCGAACGAGATCAGCCCGCAGCGCAGCGCCTCGTCCAGTGAGGTGCGGTAGGTCAGGTTGCGGTCGAGGATCGGCTTGCCGTACTTGCTTTCGCCCAGTTGCAGGAACGGCGTGTCTTCGGTGGCCTGGATGAAGTTGCCTTGCGGGTAGACACTGTAGACCCCCATGGGACCGCCCATTATCTGCCCACCCACCAGGAACGAGCAGCTCAAATCGACCTTGCTCGCCAATTTGCTGCGATCCCGGGTCACCACCTCGCGAACGGTTTCGGCCACCAGCACGGTGGCGTCATAAAGCGTGCGTACGTTCAGCAGGTGGTCGCCCGTACCGTTGCAGCGTTGCCTGAGCAGATTGATCACCGATTGCGAAGTGGCCAGATTGCCTGCGCTCTGCAGGACGATCAGCCGCTCATCGGGTGTGCTGAAGATGAACAGCTTGCGAAACGTCGAGATCTGGTCGATCCCGGCATTGGTGCGTGAATCGGATACAAACACCAGCCCATCGGCTAGGTGCATGGCCACGCAGTACGTCATGTGGGTTTCCCTGTGTGCGTTGAGCGACCCCACCGGCAACGGCGAGGTCGGTGCGGGTTGAAGTGGGCTGCCTTACTGTTGCTGCCCTTGCAGCAACCTGACATGGACCTGCGCGAGCATCGACTCGGCCCCGCCACCCCGGCGCATGCCGCGTACCGGGCAGGCATCCAGGTAGTCCAGGCCCACTGCCAGTTTCAGGTGTCGATCAGGCCGGGCCAGGCGGTTGGTTACGTCGAAGCTGTACCAGCCGTCCCCGAGCCAAGCCTCGGCCCAGGCGTGGCTGGCCAAGTGGCTGGCATCCTCGGTGCACAGGTATCCCGACACGTAGCGTGCCGGGATACCCAGGCTTCGGGCGCAGGCGAGAAACGCATGAGTATGATCCTGGCATACGCCCACGCCCGCAGCGAAGGCTTCAGCCGCCGTACTGTCGACCGAGGTTGCCCCCGGGCTGTACGGCATGCGCTCGGCCAACTGGTCCATCAGTGCGATCAACGCGGCGCGATCGCGACGGCTGCCGCAGTGATGCTTGGCAAAGTCGACGAGGGCTTCGTCGGCCTGTGTTAGGCGGCTCGTGCGCAAGAAGGGTAGGGGCGATTGGCTGTCGTGCTCGACCTCCTGCGTCGGGTCGATCTCGACCTGGCCGCTGGCACTCAGCGCCAGGGCGCTGTGTGGCTCTTCCAGGGTCAACACGTGCAGTACGTTACCGTAGGGGTCGATTTGGCTGCGCACCTGCCTGGGCATCCGCACCTGCCACGCACGGATCTGCTGTCGGGCGTTGCTCTGGGGCGTCAAGCGCAGGAACTGGATGCTGGCGCATACCTGGTTGGCGTAGGTGTAGCAGGTGTCGTGATGGATGGAGAGCTTCATACGACCTCCAGGTAGGAGTGGTGAACGGTCTGGCTGAGCTGGCGAATACGCTCGATGAAATCGGTCAGCCACGGGTGCAGGCCGGCCTCAAGGATTTCGTCGATGCCGGTGTAGCGCAACCGAGCATTGAGCTCGGCGGCCATGCGCTGCGAGGCGCGTCCACTGTTACTGGGCAAGCCGGCCAGGATATGGTCCAGTTCCTCGATGCAAGCATGTAGCGAGCGTGGCACATCGGCGCGCAACAGCAGCAGCTCGGACACCTGGCGCGCGCTGGGCGCGTTGCGGTAGATCTCGTTGAACGCCTCGAACGACGACAATGCACGCAGCAGGGCGCTCCATTGGTAGTAGCCGCGGGCTGAGTGGTCGCTGACCTCGTCCGACGCCTCGCCGAACATCTCGTAACGCACATCCAGCAGGCGCAAGGTGTTGTCAGCCCGCTCGAGGAACGTGCCCAGGCGAATGAAGCAGTAGGCGTCGTTGCGCATGATGGTGCCTGCCGTGGCACCCCGGAACAGGTGCGAGCGTTCCTTGACCCAGTCGCAGAACTGGCTCATGCCATAGCGCGCCAGGCCATTGCTGGCGATGTTGCGCATTTCCAGCCAGGTGGCGTTGATGTTCTCCCACATGTCGGCGGTAATCCGCCCGCGTACCGCGTGGGCATTGGTGCGCGCGGCCTGCAGGCAGCAGAAGATGCTGCCGGGGTTGGTCTCGTCGAAGGCGAAAAAATGCAGCATGCGCGCGGTGTCGAGCTCATTGTGGCGCTGGTTGTAGTCATCCAGGGTACCGGCCGCCAGCAGCGACATGGCCAGCTCGGCACGGCCGTCGCTGCGCCCGGCCTGGGGCATCAGCGACAGCGAATAGCTGACTTCGAGCATGCGCGCCAGGTTCTCCGCGCGCTCCAGGTATCGGGACATCCAGTAGAGGTCCGAAGCGGTTCTTGAAAGCATGTGTCAGTCCTCCACTACCCAGGTGTCCTTGGTGCCGCCGCCCTGAGACGAGTTCACCACCAGCGAGCCCTCGCGCAGTGCCACGCGGGTCAGGCCGCCGGGCACGAGGCGGGTTTCGCTGCCCGATAGCACGAACGGCCGCAGGTCGATATGACGCGGGGCGATGCCGTTCTCGACAAAGGTCGGGCAGGTCGACAGGCTCAGGGTGGGCTGAGCGATGTACGCCTCGGGGCGGGCCTTGAGCCGGGCGCGAAAGTCTTCGATTTCCGCCGCCGTGGCCGCGGGCCCGACCAGCATGCCGTAGCCGCCGGAGCCCTGGGTTTCCTTGACCACCAGTTCCGGCAGGTGGGCCAGCACATGGGACAGCTCCTTGGGGTTTCGGCACTGCCAGGTGGGCACGTTGTTGAGGATCGGTTCCTCGTCGAGGTAGAAGCGGATCATCTTGTCGACATAGGGGTAGATCGACTTGTCGTCGGCAAGGCCGGTGCCGACGGCGTTGGCTAGCACCACATTGCCCGAGCGGTAGGCGGCGATCAGGCCGGGCACCCCCAACATCGAATCGGGCTGGAACGACAGCGGGTCGAGGTAGGCATCGTCGAGTCGCCGGTAGATCACGTCGACCTGCCTGGGGCCTGCAGTGGTGCGCATGAACACATGGTCGTCGCGCACGAACAGGTCAGCGCCTTCCACCAGCTCCACCCCCATTTCACGGGCCAGGAACGCATGTTCGAAGTAGGCGCTGTTGAAGCGGCCTGGGGTTAGCACGACCGCGGTGGGGTTATCCAGCGGGCTGGCGCTCTTGAGGGTGTCGAGCAGCAGGTTGGGGTAGTGGTCGATGGGTGCCACCCGCTGGCTGGCGAACAGCTCCGGGAACAGGCGCATCATCATCTTGCGGTCTTCGAGCATGTAACTCACGCCGCTGGGTGTGCGCAGGTTGTCTTCGAGCACGTAGTAGCTGCCATCGCTGTCACGCACCAGGTCGACCCCGGCGATGTGCGCGTAGAGGTCGCGGTGCAAGTCCAGGCCTTGCATGGCGATCTGGTAGCCCTCGTTGGCCAGTACTTGCTCGGCAGGGATGATGCCTTGCTTGAGAATGCGCTGGTCGTGGTAGACGTCGGCCAGGAACAGGTTCAGCGCTTGCACCCGCTGGATGCAGCCGCGCTCGATCTTTTGCCATTCACTGGCCTTGATGGTGCGAGGGATGATGTCGAAGGGAATCAGGCGCTCGGTGCCCTGTTCGTCGCCGTACAGGGTGAAGGTGATACCGGCGCGGTGAAACAAGAGGTCCGCTTCGCGCCGGCGTTGCGCCAGCAGCTCAGTCGGGGTATCCGCCAGCCAGCGTGCAAATGGCTGGTAGTGGGAACGGCAGGCTCCGTTGGTGTCATACATTTCATTGAAAAAAGCTCGGGACATACCGCACTCCTTGCCGCACAAACCGACGGCATTTTCCTACTACTTAACTATTTCACGATGCGAGATCCTGCGAGCGATGATCGGATTCTGGTTTTATCGGCACCTCAGTGTGCGTTGACAACTTCCGGCCGCGCGTCGAATGGGCGATGCGTTGCGTGGATGGAGAAAAGCACTGCAATGGAAGTGCCGGAATTCAGATAAATCCTAAATAAGCTGATAATTGTCAAAAACAATCATCGACGCGCTTTATTCATTCAACAAGGCGACGGTTTTTGCTTGGGTGGGCTGACGGCGAGTCTCTGTAGGGCTGCAACCGGCAAGGCAGGCCCGCGCCAAAACGGAGCGTGGTACGGGGGGCTGATGTTTTTGAACCAATACAGGGAGGGCAGGTGCTCAGATTGAAAACACGATCCCGGTACGCAAGGCGGCACTGCGGATATGTGCCTGCATCGCTTTCTGTGCCGCTGGGGCCGAATGCCTGGCCAGCGCGTTAAGGATTTTCTTGTGCTCTTTCCACGTTTCCATGGCCCGTTCCGGGCGAATGAACGGCAACTTCTGGCTTTCTATGTATATGGCCTCGCTGGCCATGACGATCTGTAGCATCGCCAGGTTTCCACTGGCCTCGAGAATGCGTCGATGAAACTCGAAATCGAGACGCGCTGCCGCTTCGAAGTTGCGCGCCTTCAACTCGTTACCCAGGGCTTCGACATTCTCTGCCAGTGCATCGATGGCCTCGGTGGTCAGGCCATTGGCAGCCTGGCCTGCAGCAAAGCCTTCGAGTACATAGCGCAACTGGAAGGTGTCGGCGGCAGAAACCTGGGCATCGAACGGCCAGGCAAGCCCAGAGGCGGCGGTGGGCTGTCCAGCTTTCGGCGCTTTGACGAATACCCCTTTGCCCGGTTGTACGCTGACCACGCCCATGGCACTCAGCGACGACAAGGCCTCACGCAGTGACGCGCGGCTGACGCCCAGGTTTTGCGCTAGTTCGCGTTGCGCGGGCAGGGCGTCGCCCGGCTGGTATTCGCCCTCGTCAATCAGGCGCTGGATGGTCTGCAAAGCGAGTTCGGGAACAGCGCCGCGAAGGGGAGTGTCGAGCATCGGTGCAGACCAATCCAGTCAAAGAAGCTGCCGTTTTACGACGTTCTTTACCGTGCATGCAAGTTTCGCCCTGTGCTGGTGCAAGGGCTTCAGTGCTGCCATCTAAACGTGAAATCACTGCGCAGCGAGGGTCCTTGGAACGCGTAACTGTTCAGACCAGTAATACCGCCATGCACAAGGGCTGCAGGCTGTTTTCTGGCTTTCGTTCCCGTCATGGCACGTCGGCTGCAAGGATTCAGCAACACTTGCTCACCGCCACCCGAGGTCTTGAATATGATGAACCTGCGTAAATGCCTGCTGGCCACACTGCTGTGTGGCAGTACTCTGATGCAGCCAGCCGCCCACGCTGATGCGCTCGGCGACATCAGCCAGCGCGGCGTGCTCAAGGTCGCCGTTCCCCAGGACTTCCCGCCCTTCGGCTCGGTCGGGCCCGATCTCAAGCCGCGCGGTCTGGATATCGACACTGCGCAATTGCTGGCCGACAAACTCGGTGTGAAGCTGGCCCTGACCCCGGTCAACAGCACCAACCGCATCCCGTTCCTCACCACCGGCAAAGTCGACCTGGTGATCTCGAGCCTGGGCAAGAACCTGGAGCGCGAGAAGGTGGTGGATTTCTCCAAGGCCTACGCACCGTTCTACCTCGGCGTGTTCGGCCCCGAAGGCAGCAATATCGACGCCCTGGACGCACTGAATGGCAAGATCATCAGCGTCACCCGCGGTGCCATCGAAGACATGGAACTGAGTGCGGTGGCCCCGAAGGGCGCGACCATCAAGCGCTTCGAAGACAACAACTCGACCATCGCGGCCTATCTGTCTGGCCAAGTCGACTTGATCGCCAGTGGCAGCGTGGTCATGGCGGCGATTTCGGGCAAGAACCCGGCCAAGGTACCGGTGCTCAAACTCAAGCTGAAGGACTCGCCGGTGTATGTGGGTATGGCCAAGGAACAACCGGCCCTGCGCGCGAAGGTCAATGAGATTCTGACCCAGGCCAAGGCAGACGGCAGCCTCGGGCGTAATGCCGAAAAGTGGCTGAAACAGCCGTTGCCCGCCGATTTCGAGTGACCTTGAACGATGGCCTATCAATTCGATTTCGCCGCTGTGTTGCAGCAGGGTGATCTGCTGCTCAAGGGCGCACTGTTCACCTTGGAACTGACCCTGGTCGGCACACTGGCAGGCGTGGCCTTGGGCATCGTCGGCGCGGTGGTGCGGGCTTGGCGGCTGCGGCCATTCAACTGGCTGTTCGGGGCGTATGTGGAGCTGATCCGCAATACTCCCTTCATCGTCCAGCTGTTCTTCATCTTTTTCGGCTTGCCGGCCCTCGGCGTGCGCATGACGGAATGGCAGGCTGCGGTGCTGGCCATGGTGATCAACCTCGGCGCCTATTCCACCGAGATCATCCGCGCCGGCATCCAGGCCATCCCGCGCGGGCAGCTGGAAGCCGCCTCGGCGCTGGCGATGACGCGCTTCGAGACGTTTCGCCATGTGATCCTGCGGCCGGCGCTGGCCAAGGTATGGCCGGCGTTGTCGAGCCAGATCGTCATTGTCATGCTGGGTTCGGCGGTGTGCTCGCAGATTGCCACCGAAGAGTTGTCGTTCGCGGCCAACTTCATTCAGTCGCGTAACTTCCGCGCCTTCGAAACCTACCTGTTCACCACCTTGCTGTACCTGGTCATGGCTATCGGCGTGCGGCAGTTGCTGAACCTGTTTGGTCGGCGCGTGATCGTGGGGAGACGCTGATGGATTTCACCTTGTGGGATATCGTGCGCAACCTGTTGACCGGGCTGCAATGGACCGTGCTGCTGTCGCTCGTGGCGTTCGTTTGTGGCGGCGCGATGGGCGTATTGATGCTGCTGGCGCGGATCAGCGACAACCGTTTCTTGTCGGTGTTGGCCCGTGGCTATATCGAGCTATTCCAGGGCACGCCGCTGCTGATGCAACTGTTCATCGTGTTCTTCGGCATCGCCATGTTTGGCGTCGATGTGTCGCCCTGGGCGGCAGCGGCGGTGGCGCTGACGCTGTTCACCAGCGCCTTTCTCGCCGAGATCTGGCGTGGCTGCGTGGAGTCGATCCCGCGCGGGCAGTGGGAGGCCAGCGCGAGTCTGGCACTCACCCGGGGCGAGCAGCTGCGCCATGTGGTCCTGCCCCAGGCCTTGCGCCTGGCCGTGGCGCCGACCGTGGGGTTCTCGGTGCAGGTGGTCAAGGGTACGGCGGTAACCTCGATCATCGGCTTCACCGAGCTGACCAAGACCGGCGGCATGCTGTCCAACGCCACCTTCGAACCCTTCCTGATCTACGGCCTGGTGTCGCTGGGCTACTTCATCCTGTGTTTTCCATTGTCGCTGGGTGCCCGCCACCTGGAGAGGAGGTTGCATGCCGCTCGTTAGCGTTTCTGCGTTGCACAAGTACTACGGGGACAACCATGTGCTCAAGGGAGTCGACCTGAGCATCGAGGAAGGCGAAGTGGTCGCGATCATCGGCCGCAGCGGCTCGGGCAAGAGCACGCTGCTGCGCACACTGAATGGGCTGGAGTCGATCAACGACGGCGTGATCGAGGTCGACGGCGAGTACCTGGATGCGGCTCGCGCCGACCTGCGCACATTGCGCCAGAAGGTCGGGATGATCTTCCAGCAGTTCAACTTGTTCCCGCACCTGAGCGTGGGCGAGAACGTGATGCTGGCGCCGCAACTGGTGAAGAAGACTCCCAAGGCCGAGGCACGACATTTGGCGCGCAAGATGCTGGAGCGGGTAGGGCTAGAGACCAAGTTCGATGCCTACCCCGATCAGTTGTCCGGTGGCCAGCAGCAGCGCGTGGCGATTGCCCGGGCGCTGGCAATGTCGCCCAAGGTGCTGTTATGCGACGAGATCACCTCCGCTCTCGACCCGGAGTTGGTCAGCGAAGTGCTTGGCGTAGTGCGTGGACTGGCCAAGGAGGGCATGACCTTGGTGATGGTCACCCATGAAATGCGCTTTGCTCGTGAGGTGGGCGATAAGCTGGTGTTCATGCACCAGGGCAAGGTGCATGAAGTTGGCGACCCGAAGGTATTGTTCGATGCGCCGAGAACGCCCGAGTTGGCCAACTTCATCGGCAGTGTCGGATAGGGCGTCGTGTCGCTTACATCTCTGATAGCGGATCACGCAGCGCGCCCAACAACAAAGTAGGGTTGATCGTGGTGGACTTCGTGATGGCCACGGCGCGACGCGTGCTCGATCGGCACCCGAGCTTGCAGGTCGAACCCAGCGTCACGGTCATGGCCTATGGGGCCGAAGTGTGGCCGGGCAAGCCGCTGCGGATCGGTATCAACGGTATCGCCCTGTCGCCCAACGGGGAAACCCTGTATTGGACGGTGACCACCGGTACGCGACTGCATGCGCTGCCTACTGCAATCCTGCGTCAAACCAGCGCCAGCGAGGCGCAGATCGCTGCGGCAATCCGAGACCTCGGTGCCGTAGGAGGCAACACCGACGGCCTGGTAACTGACGCCAGGGGGCGCCTTTACATCACCGATGTCACCGGCAATGGTATCGTCAGGTATGACCCCGCCACCAACGCCATGTTGCTATTGGCCAGCGACGAGGGCGTGCATTGGCCCGACACGCCAGCCATCCATCCAGACGGCGATCTGGTGTTCACCTCGAGTCATCTGAATGACCATTTCGCCGGCAATGTCAGGGCAGGAGAGGAGCGTTTTGAGCTGTGGCGACTGCCACTCGAGCGCCGCCAGGTGAAGGCTGATTGATCACATTCTGAGACCAGACACGGTCAAGCCCATGGTTTGTATGAGCCGTCTGCTTTACAAGAGGGGGATCGGTGGTGTGCGGCATTTCTTCTGATGGTGTAGGACGCTTCCGAAAGGCGGCATTCCCCTCGAATGGGTGTTGAGGTGGGCTGAGTGGCCTTCTAGGCTCCATCTGGTTCGTCGTTCTTCACTGATGAGGGCTGGCCAGGCTACGGGCAGAGATCTGCGTAGGGTTGCGTAGGTCGGTTTGGTTGCCCTGGTTGGGGTTGAGCGGCGAACACTTGGGTTTTCAAGCGCCTCCGGCTGATGCTGGGGGCGTTTGTTTTTGTGGTGAAGGTGTTTGTATGGAGACAGGCTGGATGGCTGTGGTGGGTATACATCGTGGGCCGCTTTGCGGCCCTTTCGCGGCACAAGGCCGCTCCTACAGAATAACCACTAGGTCCGGCTCATCATGGTGAGAGGTGGGGTGTTCCAGAAGGTGGGCGAGAATGAAGTTGAACGAGGCGATTCTTAAATACCGAGCGTTTTACGTCGTTGGGTATGCATTGAAAATAGGCACGCTGCTTCTCTATGCGGTTTCAGCCTTGTCGTTCTTTTACTGGCAGGGGCGGGAGCTCAGTGGTGCTCCCATCGGAGGGCATCTTTTTTGGATGCTGAGCGAAGCCGTCCTGGAGCTGTATCGGGCCACTGTGCCCTACATTGGCCTCATCTGGAAATGCGCGTTGCCTGTCAGTCTCACTGACCCGTTGAGCTACGGCAATTTGGGCTTGGTGGGCCTTTTGGCTGTAGCTATTTTTGCCAGCTATCTGATCAAATCCGCCAGGGCGCTGCGGCTGAGGGTCAAGCGGGAACTTCAACGGCTAGAGGAGGCCGGGTGGAGAGCGTCTGCACAGCCCAGTGCAAGCACCACGGTCAATGCCACTCACATTGGCCAAATGAATGTCTATAACCAACAGCTTCCTGACGTTCAGCCGGACACGCGGATGAAACGCATCTTGAGATGGGTGTGCGGTATTCTTTCTGCCTATCTGGTCACTGTATTGGCGAAGCTGACAGGGATGGTGTAAATGCCCAGGTTCAGTGTCGGTGCAGCCTGTCGCTGGCGGGCACTGAACCCGAGTCATCTGCATGGGCGCAACAAAGACGCCCATCCCTGCGCGCCCGCCCTGCACATGGGCAAATACCACCAACGGCACCGGCTGGTGCCTTAGGTACCTTTTTTGAACACCTTCGACTTGGCTTGCTTCATCTTTCGATGCTTGGCGACACGCCGGGTTTCAAAAAGGCTGAACGACAGCACGAAAAAGAGAATCGCCAAGACCACCAACCCAATCAGAATCGCCATTATTTACTTCGCCCCTTCAATTTCTTCTCAAGCATTGCATGCTCCTCGTCCAGCTTTTTCCTGCGCTTCTTCTCCTGATGATCGGAAGCGAACTTGCCTGCGAATATGCCACCCAGTGAAACGGCGATGGCGCCAGCCGCCACTGCGACGGCTTTGATGATCTTGTCAGCCGACATAGCCGTACGCCTGGTTCAGTGCTTTATAAAAGGCCTTTTCGACCGCTCCGTTATCGAAGGGCTCCCGGCCATGTGCCTGGATCAGGGTGTTCCTGATGTCCTGGATCTGTTTGCCATGGGTTTTAATGTCGCCATCGCCCATGGCGAATGCGTAGCGCAGTTTTTCCAAGTCGACGATTGCCTGCAGTTGGGCCTGGCCCGCTGCATCCAGGCTCATGGTCGCGAAAACGGACTTTGCTGCTCGCTCGACCAACGGCGGGGCGCAATATTCGTCGGAGGATTCGAAGTGGTACTCATCGCCGGGGGCGAGTGCATGGTCGGTCAGGCGCATTGGCATTTCACCCAGTCATCGAAGGTAATGGATTCGTTTTCAAGCAACGTGAGCGAGCGATCGTAGTCCTGGATGACCTGGCGGTGCTGGCGGTTACAGATCAACACGACCTTGCCGGCATTCCACAAAAACGGGCCGGCAATCAGGTAATTGAGTTTTCCAGTACGCCCGGCGGTGCCGGAAGCCAGCAGCATCATCTGGATGACCACGGCAGTGCCATAGGCAATGGTGCTCATCTGTGCAAGGTGCAGCGCCTTCTCGTCATCACTGGCGCAAACCTTGTAGAAGGCGATGCCATGATGTCCTTTCAACAGCATCTTGATGATGGCGTACGAGGCAATGTCTGCGGCATTGATGGTGCCGTACTCTTTACCCAGTGCGTCCATCAATGGGTTTTCAGCGCTATAGCCCGAAACCTTGGTTTCGTCCTTCACCCATTGGGTGAACAGCGAGCTGAAGGGCAGGGGAAGCCCATCGGTGGTGGGAAGATCACTCAGGTAATGGGTGAGGATGTGCAGGATGGCTTTGACATGCCCGCCAATGAAACCTGCATTGGGAAAGCCGAGTTGCATCTGCTCGAGGATCAAACTGTAGAGCGTTTTACCGCCGACCGAGGCGCCGCCGATTGTGTAGTCCTCGGGTAGCTTCTGCCACAGGTTGAAGTCATGCCCGAAGATATAGCGATGCTTGGCACCGGTCCTGTAGTCGATGGGGCTAGGCCCACTTCCCGCTTTGTAGGGCTCATGCAACTGCTTGAAGAATGTCTCGAGCGCTTCGCTATTGCTGTTGGTGACATGGGCGAGGAGGACACCGATGATGCCCATCCCAACAGCGGTCCCCATCTGCGTTTTCGTCAGTGCAGGGTAGGAAGCGTCGATTTCGAGCTGCTCGAGCAGGCCATCGAAAGTGATGGGGCTGACCACCGTGATGGCTCTTTCGGACAACGTCAGTGGCTCAAGGGCAGGCGACGGGGCGGCTTTGCCTGTTTGCAGGGCCCTGAGGTAGGTGACCTCGGTTGCCTTTTCATTCCAATAAGCATCATCGGAGGAGGTGCTGAGGTACGACCTCAACCCCCTGAACAGCTTACGCATGTGGTTTCCCTGCCAATTTAATGCTTGTGTCGGTGGGTGGAAAGCGTATCAGGGGTGATATCTTAATGCCATTATCTGTGACTGGACGCGCCGGTGATGGGCCGGTCGCTTCATTATTCCCGCAACTGCGCAATCACCGCCGCCTGGCTTTTTTTCTGCGGCGTACAGGCAATGGTCTCGAAACGGTACCCTAACACCTCATCAGGAATGGCAAGGGCCGCCGTGTCGTTGGCTAGCGGCGCCACCGTAACGTCTTCAAGGTCCGAAAGACCGCAATAGGACGCCGGCAGGTTGAATGTGGCAAAAGCGATCGCCTGGCGCGCCCAGGTTTCGTAGTTCTTGCGGGTGAACAGCTCTTCCATCATCGGGCCGAAGATGAACACGCACATGAACATGGCGACGATGGCGGTCATGTCCGGCTTGACATCGTATTTGCGTTTTTCCCTCATGCTGAAATAGTCGCGCACCATGCTGCGCAGCATCAGGAAGCCAGACAGGAACATCACCGAGAACGTCAGCAGCAACGTCAGACCCGCGAACCACAGGGCTGGGTTCATGGCGGCGCTCAACAATACTTGTGCGTTGGGCAGGTCACGGGCGGGCAGGTTGGTCAGCTCGGCGATCAGCTGGTCGGTATAGACTTTCGAGAGCGTAGCCACGGCCACTGCGACTACCGCCAGCACGGGCTTCCACGGAAGCTTCTCCTGCATCCACTTGATCCTGGGTTCGAAATAGCAGCGCAGATACCACAAGCCGGAAACACCAGTGAGCAGCAGCAGCGTAAGGCCCACGGGTTGGTCGATCGCCAGCCCGCTCATCTTCAGTCCGGCGACGGCGTACAACAATAACGTGCAGACGAAGAACAGCAGCATCGAGTAATGCAGGCGCGTCCAGCCGAGGATGATCAGATAGTTGCGGTAGTACCAGACGCGCTTGCGGGGGGATTGGCGGACGTTGGCCACGTAGCCTTTCAGTGCGGGGATGAGCACGAACATTGAAAGAAGTAGAAGTATTTCGGACATAGCCTTTCCTTTTTTGAACCTTGTAACAGGGGCATTCATTTGCCGTTGGGGTTGATTGTGCCCGGCAGGTAGAAAGGATTCACCCCAGGTGGGTGGATTTCGGACGCGTCTGACAAAGCGCTCTGATTGGCAGTGAAAACCTGTGGGAGATCACCCAGCCCTCGGGCTGCGCTGTTGCGCAGAAAACAAGCGGCTAGCGCTGCGGCGGTCCGACTTGTCCCGCGATCAAGGGCGAAGCCCTTGGCAGGCGACGATGATATCGGGCCCGGCCCAATCGCGGGACAAGCCCGCTCCCACAAGGCCCCCTAGACATCCCCCATACAAGCCAAGCCCTGCGTTATCCACCTGTTCCTGCATGACAGCGCCGAAGCGTTGTTCGCAGAAGGCTCAACCCAACGACGCCACACTGTTGAGCAGTGTCTTCACCAACTGCGCCTGCCGCGTCGCGCCGGTCTTGGCGAAGACCCCGCGTAAGTGCGCCCGCACGGTGTTGCGCGACACGTTCAGCGCTTCGGCCGTCTCGTCCAGGGTTTGTCCATCCATCACCAGCATCGCCACCTCCGTCTCCGTGGGGGTCAGCTGGAATAGGCTGCGCAGCAGGTGCCGCGAGGCCTGGGGCGAGTCTGCCGGGTCGCGGATGAACAGTGCCACCGCTGGCCGTCGTGCGCCTTTGCGGGCCTGGTAGTTCAGGGGGATGGGGCGTAGCAGCAGGTTCAGCGGCATCTCCCCGCTCGGGCGGGACAGGGTGAGCACTTCCAGCTCGTCCAGCCCGCGCTGGCGGTGCCTCAGGATGGCCTGGATGGCCTGCTGCAATGCGCGGTTCTCATGGTTGACGAAGGCGCATAGCTTTTCCTGCTTGCACACCAACCCATCGCCGTTGGCGAACAGACGCTCTGCCGCGCTGTTGCAGCGCAGGGTGCGACCGTTCTCGTCGAGGATCACCGTGCCGACCATCAGCCGGTCGATGGTCGCGGCGTACAGCTGGCGTTCGGAGTCGAGTTGGTCGACCGCCGAATGCAGGTCCACGGCCTGCTGCAGGTGCGGCAGCAGCAGGCGGACCAGGGCGATTTCGTCGGTTTCGAAGTCATCGCTGGCGTGGCTGCGGCTGGCGAACAGGGCGCAGTGCATGCCAGCGGTGGTGACCATGTTGGCCACCAGCACATGGCGCAGGTCCAGCGGTTGCAGGTAGTTGCGGTAGAAGTCATGGGCCAGCCAGGGCTCGGTGCCGAGCATCTGGTCGGCGGTGGCCACCTTGTCGGCGGGCCATTCGAGGAAGGGGCAGATCGAGTAGTAGTACTCGCTGTAGGACGGCTCGCCGGGCAACAGCGCGCCATGCACCGAGGCGTTGACGATCAGGCCGGGGCGCTCGTGTTCGGGGTTGCGCAGCACCAGGGTGATGAAGCTCGCGTTCAGGCGTTGGCGCAGCTGTTCCAGGAAGCTGGCCCAGGGTGTGGGTTCCAGCGGGCCCTGGTAGACCAGGGCAAGCAAGGCGCTGAGGGCTTCGGTAGTGATGGGGGCCAGGTGGTAGGTGGTCATGCTGCGCCTCATGGGAGGATGGTAGAGGCAGTATTGATGTGAGGCAGGGGCGGTAAATCGTCTGTTCGGACTATCAAGAGCCGAAGTGGACAGCTTGTCGGAGCAGAATGAAACCTGCGTTGGCCCAATCGCCGGCAAGCCGGCTCCCACAAGATGCTGCGCGCACGATTGGAGTGGGAGCCGGCTTGCCGGCGATTGGGCCTATCCTGCCTTGCTCAGAGGCGCAGCAACGCCTCGACGATCCGCTCGGCCGCCGCCTCTGCCGTCTCCGTTCGGGTATCGATATGCAGCTCCGGGTTCACCGGTGGCTCGTACGGCGAATCGATCCCGGTGAAGTTCTTCAGCTCACCCCGGCGGGCCTTTTGATACAGCCCCTTGGGGTCGCGCTGCTCGGCCAGGGCCAGCGGCGCGTCGATGAAGATCTCCAGGAAGTTGCCTTCCCCGGCCAGGCCACGGGCCATGTCGCGCTCGGCGCGGAACGGCGAGATGAACGAGACCAGGGTGATCAAGCCGGCATCGAGCATCAGCTTGGCCACTTCGGCCACGCGGCGGATGTTCTCCACCCGGTCGGCCTCGGTGAAGCCCAGGTCACGGTTCAGGCCGTGACGCACGTTATCGCCGTCGAGCAGGTAGGTGTGCTTGCCCAGCGCATGTAGCTTGCGCTCCACCAGGTTGGCGATGGTCGACTTGCCGGCGCCCGAGAGGCCGGTGAACCACAGCACGCGCGGCGCCTGGCCCTTGAGTGCGGCGTGGGCCTCGCGGTTGACGTCGATGGCCTGCCAGTGCACGTTCTGCGCCCGGCGCAGGGCGAAGTGCAGCATGCCGGCACCGACGGTGCGGTTGCTCAGGCGGTCGATGACGATGAAACCGCCGGTGTCGCGGTTGTCGGCATAGGCATCGAAGGCGATTGGGCGGTCCAGGTTCAGGTTGCACACGCCGATGCCGTTGAGTTCGAGGGTCTTGGCGGCGAGCTGCTCGAGGCTGTTCACGTCCACCCGGTGCTTCAAGGTCGCGCAGCTCATGCCCACGGTGCGGCAGCCGATCTTCATCAGGTAGGGGCGCCCGGGCAGCATAGGCTCTTCGTCCATCCACACCAGGGTGGCTTCGAACTGATCTGCCACCGCAGGCGGGGCGTCGGCCAGGGCGATCAGGTCGCCGCGGCTGATGTCGATCTCGTCCTTGAGCACCAGGGTCACGGCCTGGCCGCACTCGGCGTGCTGTTGCGGGCCGCTGGCGCCGAGGATGTCGGTCACCTCGCTCTGCTGGCCCGAGGGCAGCACGCGGATGCGCTCACCGACACTGATGCTGCCGGCGGCAATGTTGCCCGAGAAACCGCGAAAATCCAGGTTCGGGCGGTTGACCCATTGCACGGGCAGGCGGAAGGCGGCCTGGCTGGCGCGGGCCTGTTCCAGCGGCACGTCCTCCAGGTAGGCGAGCAGGCTTGGGCCTGTGTACCAAGGGGTGTTGGGGCTGGCGGTGAGCATGTTGTCGCCGCGCAGGGCCGAGAGCGGGATGCACTGGATGTCGTCCAGGCCGATCTGCGCGGCGAAGGCGCGGTAGTCGGCCTCGATGCGCTGGAAGACATCCTCGGAATAATCCATCAGGTCGAGCTTGTTGATCGCCAGCACTATCTTGCGGATGCCCAGCAGCGACACCAGGTAGCTATGGCGACGGGTCTGGGTCAGCAGGCCCTGGCGGGCGTCCACCAGGATCACGGCCAGGTCGGCGGTGGAGGCGCCGGTGACCATGTTGCGGGTGTACTGCTCGTGGCCGGGGGTGTCGGCAACGATGAACTTGCGTTTTTCCGTGGCGAAGAAGCGGTACGCCACATCGATGGTGATGCCTTGCTCACGCTCGGCGGCCAGGCCGTCTACCAGCAGGGCGAAGTCCAGGTCTTCGCCCTGGGTGCCGAGCTTTTTCGAGTCGGCTTCAAGCTGGCCGAGCTGGTCTTCGAACAGCACCTTGGACTCGTACAGCAGGCGCCCGATCAAGGTGCTCTTGCCGTCATCGACGCTGCCGCAGGTGATGAAGCGCAGCAGTTGCTTGTGCTGTTGTGCCTGCAGGTACGGGGTGAGGTCGTCGTGCTGGGCGTGGGTGATGGCGTTCATCAGAAGTACCCCTCTTGTTTTTTCTTCTCCATGGAGCCGGCCGAGTCGCTGTCGATCAGGCGGCCCTGGCGTTCCGAGGTGCGGCTGACCAGCATCTCGCTGATGATCGCTGGCAGGTCGTCGGCGTCGCTGTCGATGGCGCCGGTGAGCGGGTAGCAGCCCAGCGTACGGAAGCGCACCTTACGCATCTCGGGGGTTTCGCCGTCACACAGCGGCAGGCGCTGGTCGTCGACCATGATCAGGGTGCCGTCGCGCTCCACCACCGGGCGCTCCTTGGCGAAGTACAGGGGCACGATGGGGATCTGCTCCAGGTAGATGTATTGCCAGATGTCTAACTCGGTCCAGTTCGACAGCGGGAACACCCGCAGGCTTTCGCCTTTGCGCTTGCGCGTGTTGTACAGGCGCCACAGCTCCGGGCGCTGCTGCTTGGGGTCCCAGCGGTGCTGCTCGGAGCGCAGGGAGAACACGCGCTCCTTGGCGCGGGATTTTTCCTCGTCGCGGCGAGCACCGCCGAAGGCGGCGTCGAAGCCATACTTGTCCAGTGCCTGCTTCAGGCCCTGGGTCTTCCACACGTCGGTGTGCAGGGCCGAGCTGTGGGTGAAAGGGTCGATGGCTTTTTCCACGCCTTCGGGGTTGATGTGGACCAGCAGCTTCAGGCCCAGGCGCTCGGCGGTCTGGTCGCGGAACGCGATCATCTCGCGGAATTTCCAAGTGGTGTCCACGTGCAGCAGGGGGAAGGGCGGCTTGCCCGGAGCGAAGGCCTTCATCGCCAGGTGCAGCATCACCGCGCTGTCCTTGCCGATGGAGTAGAGCATCACCGGGTTTTCACACTCGGCCACCACTTCGCGGATGATCTGGATGCTCTCGGCCTCCAGCCATTGCAGATGAGTCAACATCGGATACCTCCTCGTGATCTTCCGGGTACGGGCCCGGTTGACGCCAAGGTAGGCAATGCACCACCGGCGCCTCTTCGTCTGCTCGGACGAAGTGGGCCGGTGACGCGAACATCAGGCCGCCGCGGCGTGCAGCGACTCGGCGCGGGCCTTCACGGCCAGGGCCACGGCATCGAAGCCCTGCTTGACCCAAGCACCATGCTTGGCCATGACGGCATCGGCAGTGGGGCCAAGGAATTGGTCGGTGGTGTGGTAGCGGCAGCTGTCCGGGCCGGTGCGCTCGATTAACTGTTCACGGCGGGCGGCGTCCGGGTTGCTGGCGCTCGAGCGCATCTCCCAGGCGAGCAGGTGGTGTGGCTCGAAGTCCACCAGGTATTCGACCACATGCAGCAGCTCACCAGGCGCGGCCGGGTTGGGCAGGAACAGGTTCACTGGATCGCCCAGGCGCAGGGTGGACTCGACCTTGACCGTGTAGGGGTTCCACTGCGGGTAGCTGGGCAGGTCGATCAGGGTCGACCAGACCAGCTCGGCGGGGGCGGCGATGTCCACGGTGACGGAGCGAACCAGGTTCTTGTCGGTTGTCATCGATGACTCCTCGTAGGATGGCCCCACGCCGAGGCATGGCGCAGGGGAGCCGTGCGGCTCAACGAGGCATCGTGGTCGGTTGGGATTTCGGGTTCTTCGTCCGTTTGGATGAGGGGCGTAATTGGCTTAATTGTCAGGGTTTTAGGGATTTATTACTTCATGTTGATAAGTATGTGGCAGAACTTTTTACTTGGGGTGTGAGAAGTTTTAGGGCGGTGATTACCGCTGTTCGATTTTCCTATTTCTTACGTGGCTCGCTGTTTTTGACCCGCTGCACCGGCTTTGTTGTTTGTGAATTACTAACGACAGAGGAAATAGTCATTAACAGGAGTTGATTTCCATGTTGTCTTTTCGTAATACCCCGTCCGTCACGGTTGTCGATAACCGCGGCCTGGCTGTACGCACTATCGACTATTATCGTCAGCCAGATAGACCCGAGGTGACTGACGAACGCATTAACCTTTATCAGTTCGATGCCCGGGGCAGCCTGGCATGCAGTGCCGACCCCCGTTTGGCCGCGACTGACAGGGCAAACTTCATCTACCGGTCGGACCTTGCCGGTACGGCCTTGCACACCCGCAGCGTCGACGCTGGCACCTCGATAATTCTCAACGATGCCGCCGGCCGCCCGTTCATGGCGGTGTCCCAGGTTGCTACCGACGAAGACGGCCACGACGACCTGCGCCAGGCGGTCACCCGTACCTGGCAGTACGAGACCCCGGCGCTGGCTGGCCGACCGCTGAGCGTGACGGAACAGGTGGGCGACAGCGAGGCGCGAGTGACCGAACGGTTCGTCTGGGCCGACACCACAGCACAAGCGCAAGCCC
>NZ_JBLUPY010000017.1:0-90591 GCF_048068215.1 Pseudomonas sp. NY15372 | reverse complement strand
CTGGCTTTGGGTAAAGGGTTGTCTTCATCGCCGGCAAGCCGGCTCCCACAGGGTGTGGTTGGCGCTGCACCAGTGGGAGCCGGCTTGCCCACAACCATAGAATCTCCCACAAAAGCGGTGCCATATGTGTGCGAGCTGGCTGCCAGCGATGGGGCCGGTGCCGACTTTCAAGACTCGCGCAAGGTCATGCCATTGGCCGGCAGCGGCAGCGCGGTCTTGTAGCGCACCTGCTTGAGGGCAAAGCTCGAGCGGATATTGGCCACCCCCGGCAACCGCGTCAGGTAATCGAGAAACCGCTCCAGCGCCTGGATGCTCGGCAGCAGCACACGCAGCAGGTAGTCCGGATCGCCGGTCATCAGGTAGCACTCCATCACCTCGGGCCGTTCGGCGATCTCTTCCTCGAAGCGATGCAGCGATTGCTCCACCTGCTTCTCCAGGCTCACATGAATGAACACGTTCACGTCCAGCCCCAGCACCTCGGGTGCGAGCAGGGTTACCTGCTGGCGAATCACCCCCAGTTCCTCCATAGCCTTGACCCGGTTGAAGCAAGGCGTCGGCGACAGGTTCACCGAGCGGGCCAGTTCTGCGTTGGTGATGCGAGCGTTTTCCTGGAGGCTGTTGAGAATGCCGATATCCGTACGATCGAGTTTGCGCATGAGACAAATTCACCGGTTTTTTGTGTTTATGCGGAATGTTTATCTGGCCCGTCAGGCAAAGGCAATCAACTTGAGAGAAAAATTCTTCGGCCCTGCCCCTATGATGTATCTAACGCTGACCTACCGGTCACAAGCCGGTACTCAGCAGCGACCGCTTCAAAGCTCACAAAAACAACATTCGAGCGAGCGTAAAAGGCATGAACGAGTACGCCCCCCTGCGTCTGCATGTGCCCGAGCCTACCGGCCGGCCAGGCTGCCAGACCGATTTTTCCTACCTGCGTCTGAACGACGCCGGTCTTGTCCGTAAACCTCCTGTCGATGTGGAGCCCGCCGATACCGCGGACCTCTCCTACAGCCTGATTCGCGTCTTGGACGAGCACGGCAACGCCGTCGGCCCCTGGGCCGAGGACATCGACCCGCAAGTCCTGCGCCAAGGCATGCGCGCCATGCTCAAGACGCGGATCTTCGACAACCGCATGGTCGTCGCCCAGCGCCAGAAGAAGATGTCCTTCTACATGCAGAGCCTGGGCGAGGAAGCCATCGGCAGCGCCCAGGCCCTGGCGCTGCAATACACCGACATGTGCTTCCCGACCTACCGTCAGCAGAGCATCCTGATGGCCCGGGAGGTGTCCCTGGTCGAAATGATCTGCCAGTTGCTGTCCAACGAGCGCGACCCGCTCAAGGGCCGCCAGCTGCCGATCATGTACTCGGTGCGCGAGGCCGGCTTCTTCACCATCAGCGGCAACCTGGCCACCCAGTTCGTGCAGGCGGTCGGCTGGGCCATGGCCTCGGCGATCAAGGGTGACACCAAGATCGCCTCGGCCTGGATCGGCGATGGTGCCACCGCCGAGTCGGACTTCCACACCGCCCTGACCTTCGCCCACGTCTACCGCGCCCCGGTGATTCTCAACGTGGTCAACAACCAGTGGGCCATCTCCACCTTCCAGGCCATCGCTGGCGGTGAGTCGACCACCTTCGCCGGCCGTGGCGTTGGGTGCGGCATCGCCTCGCTGCGGGTCGACGGCAACGACTTCATCGCCGTCTACGCAGCCTCGCGCTGGGCCGCCGAACGTGCCCGCCGTGGCTTGGGCCCGACCTTGATCGAATGGGTCACCTACCGCGCAGGCCCACACTCGACCTCGGACGACCCGTCCAAGTACCGCCCGGCCGACGACTGGAGCCACTTCCCGCTGGGTGACCCGATCGCGCGCCTGAAGCAGCACCTGATCGCCAGCGGCCACTGGTCCGAGGAAGAACACCAGGCGGTCACCGCCGAGCTCGAGGCCGAGATCCTCAAGGCCCAGAAAGAAGCCGAGCAGTACGGCACCCTGGGCAATGGCCACATCCCGAGTGCTGCCTCGATGTTCGAGGATGTGTACAAGGAAATGCCTGAACACCTGCGCCGCCAGCGCCAGGAACTGGGGGTCTGAGATGAACGATCACAACAACAGCATCCATCTGGAATCCGCCATGTCCACCACCACCATGACCATGATCCAGGCCCTGCGCTCGGCCATGGACATCATGCTCGAGCGCGATGACAACGTGGTGATCTACGGTCAGGACGTCGGTTACTTCGGCGGCGTGTTCCGTTGCACCGAAGGCCTTCAGGCCAAGTACGGCAAGTCGCGTGTATTCGATGCACCGATTTCCGAAAGCGGCATCGTCGGCACCGCCGTGGGCATGGGCGCCTATGGCCTGCGCCCGGTGGTGGAGATCCAGTTCGCCGACTACTTCTACCCCGCCTCCGACCAGATCGTCTCGGAGATGGCCCGCCTGCGCTACCGCTCGGCCGGCCAGTTCACCGCCCCGCTGACTCTGCGCATGCCCTGCGGCGGCGGTATCTATGGCGGCCAGACCCACAGCCAGAGCCCGGAGGCGATGTTCACTCAGGTCTGCGGCCTGCGCACGGTGATGCCGTCCAACCCCTATGACGCCAAGGGCCTGTTGATCGCCGCCATCGAATGCGACGACCCGGTGATCTTCCTGGAGCCCAAGCGCCTGTACAACGGCCCGTTCGACGGCCACCACGACCGCCCGGTGACGCCGTGGTCCAAGCACCCGCAGAGCGCGGTGCCCGACGGCTATTACCAGGTCCCGCTGGACAAGGCGGCCATTGCCCGTCCAGGTAACGACGTGACCGTGCTGACCTACGGCACCACGGTGTACGTGTCCCAGGTGGCCGCCGAAGAGACCGGCGTCGACGCCGAAGTCATCGACCTGCGCAGCCTATGGCCGCTGGACCTGGAGACCATCGTCGAGTCGGTGAAGAAGACCGGCCGCTGCGTGGTGGTCCACGAGGCCACCCGTACCTGCGGCTTCGGCGCCGAGCTGGTGTCGCTGGTCCAGGAGCATTGCTTCCATCACCTCGAGGCGCCCATCGAGCGCGTCACCGGTTGGGACACCCCCTACCCTCACGCACAGGAATGGGCCTACTTCCCCGGCCCTTCGCGGGTAGGCGCGGCATTGAAACGGGTCATGGAGGTCTGAATGGGCACGCACGTCATCAAGATGCCGGACATCGGCGAAGGCATCGCACAGGTCGAGTTGGTGGAATGGTTCGTCAAGGTCGGCGATGTGATCGCCGAGGACCAGGTGGTGGCCGATGTCATGACCGACAAGGCCACCGTGGAAATCCCTTCGCCGGTCAGCGGCAAGGTACTGGCCCTGGGCGGCCAGCCCGGTGAGGTGATGGCGGTCGGCAGCGAGCTGATCCGCATTGAGGTCGAAGGCGGCGGCAACCACGTGGACGAGCCGCAGGCCAAACCCGTCGAAGCCGTCGCTACCCCCGCTCCGGCACCGGTCGCCGAGCCTCCGCGCAGCGAACCGCAGGTGGTGGCCAGCCAGCCTGCTACAGCCAGCGCCACCGCGCCCATCGTGCCGCGCCAGGCCAGCGACAAACCTCTGGCCTCCCCGGCCGTGCGCAAGCGCGCCCTGGATGCCGGTATCGAGCTGCGCTACGTGCATGGCAGCGGCCCGGCGGGGCGCATCCTGCATGAAGACCTCGACGCCTTCATCAGCAAGCCCCACAGCACTGCAGGCCAGGCGCCGAGCGGCTACGCCAGGCGCGAAGGCAGTGAGCAGATTCCGGTCATCGGCCTGCGTCGCAAGATCGCCCAGCGCATGCAGGACGCCAAGCGCCGCGTCGCCCACTTCAGCTACGTCGAGGAAATCGACGTCACTGCCTTGGAAGCCCTGCGCCAACAGCTCAACCAGAAGCACGGCGAAAGCCGCGGCAAACTGACCCTGCTGCCGTTCATCGTGCGCGCCATGGTCGTGGCCCTGCGCGATTTCCCGCAGATCAACGCCACCTACGACGACGAAGCCCAGGTCATCACCCGCCATGGTGCCGTGCATGTAGGCATCGCCACCCAGGGCGACAACGGCCTGATGGTGCCGGTGCTGCGCCATGCCGAAGCCGGCAGCCTATGGAGCAACGCCGCCGAGATCGCCCGCCTGGCCAACGCGGCGCGCAACAACAAGGCCAACCGCGACGAGTTGTCGGGCTCGACCATCACCCTGACCAGCCTCGGCGCCCTGGGCGGTATCGCCAGCACGCCGGTGGTCAACACGCCGGAAGTGGCCATCGTCGGGGTCAACCGTATGGTCGAACGGCCCGTGGTGATCGACGGCCAGATCGTCGTGCGCAAGATGATGAACCTGTCCAGCTCCTTCGACCACCGCGTGGTCGATGGCATGGATGCCGCCCTGTTCATCCAGGCCGTACGTGGCCTGCTGGAACAGCCCGCCTGCCTGTTCGTGGAGTGAGCATGCAACAGATCCTCAACACCACCCTACTGATCATCGGTGGCGGCCCTGGCGGCTACATCGCCGCCATCCGCGCCGGCCAATTGGGCATCCCCACCGTACTGGTCGAAGGCCAGGCCCTGGGCGGCACCTGCCTGAACATCGGGTGCATTCCGTCCAAGGCGCTGATCCATGTGGCCGAGCAGTTTCACCAGGCCAGCCGCCTCGATGACCACTCGCCGCTGGGCATCAGCGTGTCCGCACCGCGCCTGGACATCACCCGCAGCGTGGCCTGGAAGGACGGCATCGTCGATCGCCTGACCACCGGCGTCGCCGCGCTGCTGAAGAAGAACGGCGTGAAGGTGATCCACGGCTGGGCCAGGATTCTCGACGGCAAGAACGTCGAGGTCGATGGCCAGCGAATCCAGTGCGAGCACTTGCTGCTGGCCACCGGCTCCACCAGCGTGGAATTGCCGATGCTGCCATTGGGCGGCCCGGTGATTTCCTCTACCGAAGCCCTGGCCCCCAAGGCCCTGCCCCAGCACCTGGTGGTGGTCGGCGGCGGCTATATCGGCCTGGAGCTGGGCATCGCCTACCGCAAGCTGGGTGTGCAGGTCAGCGTGGTGGAAGCCCGCGAGCGTATTCTGCCGACCTACGACGCCGAACTGACCCAGCCGGTGGCCGAGTCGGTGAAGAAACTGGGCATCACCCTGTACCTGGGGCACAGCGTCGAAGGCTACGAGAACGGCTGCCTGCTGGCCAACGACGGCCAGGGCGGGCAACTGCGCCTGGAAGCTGACCAGGTGCTGGTCGCGGTCGGCCGCCGCCCGCGCACCCAGGGTTTCAACCTCGAATGCCTGGACCTGAAGATGAACGGCGCGGCAGTGGCCATCGACGAACGCTGCCAGACCAGCATGCGCAACGTCTGGGCCATTGGCGATGTAGCCGGCGAGCCAATGCTGGCCCACCGCGCCATGGCCCAGGGGGAGATGGTGGCGGAAATCATCGCCGGCAAGGCGCGGCGTTTCGAGCCGGCTGCAATTGCCGCGGTGTGCTTCACCGACCCGGAAGTGGTGGTGGTCGGCAAGACCCCGGAGCAAGCCAGCCAGCAAGGTCTGGACTGCATCGTCGCGCAGTTCCCCTTCGCCGCCAACGGCCGGGCCATGACCCTGGAATCGAAAAGCGGCTTCGTGCGCGTAGTGGCTCGCCGTGACAACCACCTGATCCTCGGCTGGCAGGCCGTGGGGGTGGCGGTCTCGGAGTTGTCCACCGCCTTTGCCCAGTCCCTGGAAATGGGCGCGCGGCTGGAAGATGTCGCCGGCACCATCCATGCGCACCCGACCCTGGGCGAAACGGTCCAGGAAGCGGCCCTGCGCGCCTTGGGCCACGCCCTGCATATCTGACACTGAAGCGGCGACGGCCGATTTGACCCGCTGCGCCCCAGGCGCCGCGGGTCTTTTTTCCCCGGCTTACGCCGTCCTGTAGGAGCGGGCTTGCCCCGCGATCGGGCGCGTAGCGGCCGCAAATCCGGTAAACCTCGGTATCGAGGTGGCTGATTTTACGGCCGCTTCACGCCCGATCGCGGGGCAAGCCCGCTCCTACAGGGGCCGCCTGCAGCTCATTCGAATATGGTGTTCTTGCCCGCCGCCTTGGCCCGGTACAGCGCCCGGTCAGCCCGCGCCAGCAAGTCGTGCTGGTCTTCATCGTCCTGCCAGCGCACCACCCCGAAGCTCATGGTCAAACGGCAATCGCCGATCGGCTCCACCGCCTCCATGGCCTGGCGGATCGCACCTGAAATTTCCAGTGCCTCTTCCACCGGCGTTTGCGGCAGCACGGCAACGAATTCGTCGCCCCCCCAACGCGCCAGCAGGTCCTGAGGGCGCAGGCAACGTCGGACGCACTCGACCACCTCCACCAACGCCGCATCCCCGCGGGCATGCCCGTGGCAGTCGTTGATCGGCTTGAAGTCATCCACGTCCATGACGATCAGCGACAACGGCTGGCGGAAACGCCGGGCTCGTTCGCATTCCTGCTGCAGGGTCTTCTCCAGGCGATAACGGTTGGCAGTGCGGGTCAGCGCGTCGCGCTCGGCAAGCTCGAGGTTCTCGTCGAGCTGACGTTGCAGTTGCTGGTTGACCCAGGACAGCTCCCGGGTGCGCTCGGCCACCAGGGTTTCCAAGGACTGGTTCTTCTGCTGCAGCTCGATCACCAGGCGTTTGCCGGCGTCGATGTTGCGGTGCGCCCCGAGCATGCGTGCCACCGAGCCATCCTCGTTGCGGGCAATGATGTGGCCGCTGTCCTCGATCCATAGGTAGCTGCCGTCCTGGCAACGGCAGCGGTATTCGATACGGTAGCGCTCGTTGCGCTGGTTGATGTAGGCCTCGAAATGGGCCATGACCCGAGGGTAGTCCTCCGGGTGGATGACGCTTTCCCAGGTCAGCACGGTATTGGCCAGGGAATGGCTTTCGTAGCCGAGCATGGCGTACCAGCCGGGGTTGCGGTAGACGTAGCCGGAATTGGCATGCCAGTCCCAGATGCCGTCGCTGATCAGCTCGAACAAGGTATGCAGCTGCTGCTCGCTGAAACCGGCGGGCACCGGCTTGGGCTCCTGACTCATGACGCGCTCCCCTGGGCTCCCCTCGATGGCAAGCATAGCTGCACGGTACAGTGCTGGCAGATAGCCCAAGCGGCCGCTTTCGTGCCTTTGCAAGCCCAGGCGAGCGGGTCTGTAACGTTCACGCAACGCTACAGGAGCGGCTTTGTGCCGCAAAAGGGGCCGCGCAACGGCCCCCCATGGCTCAAGGCTCCTTGACCCCCGTGGTATCCCCGATCAGCGACTCGGCCTTGAGCATCGGCGCCGGCTGCTTGCGCAGACCAGCCACCTGGGCTGCTGTCACCGCAGCCGCCTGGTTGCCCCAGCTGCTGCGGATGAAGTTGACCACGTCGGCCACCTGCTGGTCATTCATCCGCCAGGCAAAGGCTGGCATGGTGAAGGTCGATGGCGCTGTCTGCGTTGCAGGCAAGGTGCCGCCTTCGAGCACGATATGGATCAGCGAAGTGGCATCCTCGCCCTGCAGTACCGGGTTGCCGGCCAACGCCGGGAACACCCGCGCGTAGCCCTTGCCATCGGTGCGGTGGCAGGCGGCGCAATTGTCCACGTAGAGCGCCGCACCGGGCTTGGCGTCGTCGCCCTTCCACAACGCATCGGCGACCTGGCGATCCTCCTGGAACGGCTTGTCGTCCGGGTTCACCGGCGGCAAGGTCTTCAGGTAACGGGCGATGGCGCTGAGGTCGGCGTCGCTCATGTATTGCATGCTGTGCTCGACCACGTCGCTCATGCCGCCGAAGACCGCCGTGCGCTCGTTGCGCCCAGTCTTGAGGAACGCCACGATCTGCGCCTCGCTCCAACTGCCCAGGCCATCCTTGTGATCGCCCCGCAGGCTCTTGGCGATCCAACCTTCCAGTGGCGCGCTGCCGGCCAGGTAGGCATCGCCGTCGTCGGCATCCAGGGCTTTTTCCTGCATGGTCAGTGCTCGCGGCGTGTGGCAGGCGCCACAATGGCCGAGGCCCTCGACCAGGTAGGCCCCGCGAGCCACCACCGGGTCGCGCCCGCCGGCCTCGAACGGCTTGACCTCAGGCGCGAACAACCCGCGCCAGAACGCCAACGGCCAGCGCATGCTCAGCGGCCAGGGGATATCGCTGTCCTTGTTGGCTTGCTCCACCGGCTGCACGCCGTGCATGAAGTAGGCATAGAGCGCCTGCATGTCCTCGTCGCTGACCCGCGCATAGGACGGGTATGGCATGGCCGGGTACAGGGTGCTGCCATTCAGGCCGATGCCCTGGCGCACGGCACGCTCGAAGTCCTCATAGCTGTAGTCGCCGATGCCGCTCGGGTCCGGGGTGATGTTGGTCGAATAGATCGTGCCGATGGGCGTCTCCATGGGCAGGCCGCCGGCGAACGGCTTGCCGCCCTTGGCGGTATGGCAGGCCACGCAATCGCCGGCGCGAGCCAGGTACTCGCCCTGCTTGATCAAGGCGGGGTCGGGCGCATCGGCAGCGTGCAACAGGGTACTGGCGCCCAGGCAGAGGGCGGCGGTCAACAATCGTTTCATGGTCGGCCTCCTATGCCTGCACCAGTGGACCGGGGTTCTTCAGGTACTGCTCGCGAATGGCCCGCGCCGACCAATAGGTCAGCGCCGCCACCAACCCGGTGGGGTTGTAGCCCAGCCCTTGAGGGAAGGCCGAGGCGCCCGGCACGAAAACGTTGTGCACGTCCCAGCATTGCAGGTAGCGGTTGATGGCACTGGTCTTGGGGTCGGTGCCCATGATCGCGCCGCCGTTGAGGTGGGTGGTCTGATACACGGTGGCGTCGAAGTGCTGACCGAACGCCTTCATCGACGCGGCGATGGCCTTGGGCCCCATGGCCTCGGCGATCTTGCGCATCTGCTCGACCATGAAGCGGTTCATCTTCACGTCGTTGTCTTTCCAGTCGAAGGTCATGCGCAGCAGCGGCAGGCCGTAGGCGTCCTTGTACACCGGGTCCAGGTCCAGGTAATTGTCGCGGTAGGACTGGTGCGCGCCATGGGCATCCATCGACAGCATGTGGCTGTAACTGTCGGCCACCGCGGCCTTCCAGGCGCTGCCCCACTTGGGCGTGCCCGGCGGGGTCTTGGTGCCGGAAATGGGCTTGGTGCCAGCCTGGTTGACCCAGAACGGCGAACCGCCGACGAAACCGAGCGGGCCATGGTCGAAGTTGTCGGCGTTGAAGTCATCCACCGCCACGCCATTGCCGCCAGCACCGATGAAGGGGTTGGTGTGGTGGCTGTTCTTGTCGAAGAAGGCGCTCACCGTGGACAGGTTCTGGAAAGCGAAGTTGCGCCCCACCACGCCCTGGTTGCTGACCGGGTCATAGGGTTTGCCGATGCCCGAGAGCAGCATCAGGCGCACATTGTTGAACTGGAAGGCACCGAGGATCACCAGGTCCGCCGGCTGTTCCACCTCACGCCCCTGGGCATCGACGTAGGTCACGCCGGTGGCCAGATTCTTCTCGGCGTTGAGGTTGACCCGCAGCACGTGGGCATTGTTGCGCAGTTCGAAGTTCGGTACCTGGCGCAGGGCCGGCAGGATGTTCACGTTGGGCGAGGCCTTGGAATACATGTAGCAGGCATAGCCGCTGCAGTAGCCACAGAAATTGCACGGGCCCATCTGTGCCCCGTAGGGGTTGGTGTAGGGCCCAGAAGTATTGGCCGACGGCAAATTGTAGGGGTGGTAGCCGACCTCGCGGGCCGCCTTCTCGAACAGCTGCGCCGAGACGGTGTTCTTCTGCGCCGGCAGCGGGAAGTCATCGGAGCGGTCCGGGGAGAATGGGTTGCCGCCCTTGTCGCGCCCCACTACCTGCCCCTTGATCGACCAGGCAGTGCCGGAGGTGCCGAAGACTTTTTCGGCGAAATCGAAGTACGGCTCCAGCTCTTCGTAGCTGACGCCGAAATCCTGGATGGTCATGCCTTCGGGAATGAAGGCCTTGCCATAGCGTTCTTCATAGTGGCTGCGCATGCGCAGCTCCATCGGGTCGACCCGAAAATGCACGCCCGACCAGTGCAGCCCGGCCCCGCCGGTGCCCGTGCCGGGCAGGAAAGCACCGAACTGGCGGTACGGCACGGCCACATCGTTCAGGCTGTGGCGCAGGGTCACGGTCTCGCGGGAGATGTCCATGAACAGCTTCTTGCGCGAGTTGTAGGTCAGCTCGTCCATGGTCTGCGGATAGACGCCATCCGGGTAGGTGTCACGCGCCGGCCCCCGCTCCAGGGCTACCACCTGCAGGCCTGCTTCGGTCAGTTCCTTGGCCATGATGGCGCCGGTCCAGCCGAACCCGACGATGACCGCATCGACTTTCTTCATCACCTGGGCCATTCGCTCAACCTCGCTCGCCACTGATCGATACCGGAGGGAAGGGATAGCGCTCGTCGCGTTCCACCCAATCCATGAAATCGGCGCGCGCGCCGGGGAAGCCGATCAGCTTCCAGCCGACCAGGCCTTGGTTGCCGCCGTGCAGCGGGTCGCTGAAGAAACCTTCGCGGGTATTGAGCCAAAGCATGGCGAAGAAAGTGACAGCAGGCACCGAGGCCAGGGCCGCCTTGCCGCTGTCCAGAGCCTCCAGGGTTTGCTGCTGTTGGGCCGGGTCCAGCTGGGCGAACGGCTTGTTCCATTGCGCCTTGCACCAGGCGTCGGTTTCCTGGATGCCCAGCCGGTAGATTTCCTGGGGGCTGAGTTTGAGCTGGTAACCCAGTTCGGCCGGTGCGTCCGGATGGAAGGGGCCCTGCATGTACCACAGGCCACCGCTGCCGTAGCGGGTATTGAGCTGGCGGTCGATGAATTCCGGTACACCGGCTTCCACCGCACCGGGGCCGAGCGCATCGGCAGGAATGAGCAATGCGACTGCGGCCGAGATGAACGCCCACTCCTGGGCATTGAAGAAGGTCGGCTGGTAGGCGCGGGCGGGTGCCCTGCCCTGTTCGGGGTCCTTGGCGGGTGCAGGTGTGGCGGTATCGGCAAGCACCGCACTGCCCATGCCGGTGCTGGCGAGGGTCGCCACCGGGATGAGGGTCAGTGACTTGCGCAGGAACTCGCGGCGCGCCGGGTGCGCGAAGGCAGGTTCGTCGTTGGACATGGCTTTGGCCTCTTCTTTGACAGGTCAATCAGGTCATACATGGCATTCGCTCCGTTCGTGCGGGGCTGTTGTTGTAATGTCGGGAAAGCATAGACAGTGCTGCCTCCATCGCGGGACAAGCCCGCTCCCACAGGCTGGTGCTCAACACCTGTGAGAGCGGGCTTGTCCCGCGATGGAGTCTGGCGCGGATTAACTGGCCCTGCGCTCCCAGGCGATGGGGTTCACCAGGTTGGCCGGTTTTTCACCCGCCAGGGCGGCGAGCAGGTTGTCCACCGCACAGCGGGCCATGGCCTCACGGGTTTCATGAGTGGCCGAGCCGATGTGCGGGGTCACCACCAGGTTGTCCAATTGCAGCAGCGACGAGTTGGCAGGCAGTGGTTCGTGGACGAACACATCCAGGCCCGCCCCACGGATTCGCCGCTCGCGCAGGGCCTGCAGCAGGGCCGCCTCGTCCAGCACGCGGCCGCGGGCGATGTTCACCAGGATCGCCGAGGGCTTCATCAACGCCAGCTCACGCTCGCCGATGAGGTTCTGCGTTTGCGCGCTCAGGGGCACGCACAGGCAGACGAAATCGGACTCGGCCAGCAAGGCCTCGAGGCTGCGGTGACGCGCCCCATAGCGGGCCTCCACTTCGGGCCGTGGCTGACGGGTGTGATACAGCACCTGCATGCCGAACCCTGCGTGGGCGCGACGGGCCAGGGCCTCGCCGATGCGCCCCAGGCCGACGATGCCCAGTGTCTTGCCGTGGACATCGCAGCCGAACTGGGCCGGGCCGATGCCGGCCTGCCAGTGGCCATTGCGAATCCAGCCATCGAGCTCCACCACCCGCCGGGCACAGGCCATCAGCAAGGCGAAACCGGTGTCGGCAGTGGTTTCGGTGAGCACGTCGGGGGTGTTGGTCAGCAACACGCCGCGGCGGTCCAGCTCGCCGATGTCGTAGTTGTCCACGCCCACCGAGACGCTGGAAACCACCTCCAGCTGTGGCGCCAGGCCCAGCAGCTCGCCATCCAGGCGCAGGCTGGCGCCGAGCAGGCCATGGGCGCCCGGCAAGGCCGCCCGCAGCCGCGCCAGGCCATCGGCCGCTGGCGCCTCGACCAGAGTCACCTCGGCATGGGCCTGCAGGCGCTGCATGAGTTCATCGGACAAACGTTTGTAGAGGACGATGCGTTTTTTCATGGTCGATACCTATTGGCTCGGCGCCAGGTGTTGGCGCCGTGCCTGTTGTGAAGGGTTGAGCACGGCCGTCAGGGCCACCGCTACCAGCAGCGCGCCGCACATGAACAGATAGGAAGCACCCGGGCCGCCGGTGGCACCGTTGAGGTAGCCCACTAGCCAGGAGCCGGAGAACGAGCCCAGCGCGCCCATGCTGTTGATCAGGGCCATGGCGCCGCCGGCAACGTTGCTGGGCAGCAATTCCGGCACGATGGCGAAGAACGGGCCATAGGGGGCGTACATACAAGCGCCGGCGATCACCAGCAGGGTGTACGACCACCAGAAATGCTCGGTGCCAAGGATGTAGGAGCCGTAGAAAGCCAAGGCGGCGATCAGCAGGGGCGGCCAGACGAAACGCTTGCGCTTTTGCATCCGGTCTGACGCCCAGGACACCCCGAGCATGGCCAGCACCGCGCCTAGGTATGGCACCGCCGACAGCCAGCCGGCGGTGACGATGTCCAGCGCCGCGGCCTGTTTAAGGATCGAGGGCAACCAGAGCACGAAGCCGTAGACGCCGATGCTCCAGCAGAAGTATTGCAACGACAGGATGATCACCTTGGGCGAACGGAACGCCTCGCGGTAGTTCTTCACCGGCTTGATGCCCTGCTGCTCGGCGGCCAGGGCCTCGCGCAGCGCGGTTTTCTCCTGTGCCCTCAGCCAAGTGGCCTGCTCTGGGCGATCGTCCACCAGGCGCCACCAGATGAATGCCCACAGCACCGCCGGCAAGCCCTCGATAATGAACATCCAGCGCCAGTCGAAATGCTTGACCAAGTACCCGGACACTACCGACATCCACAGGATGGTCACCGGGTTGCCGAGAATCAGGAAGGTGTTGGCCCGCGAGCGTTCGGCGCGGGTGAACCAGTGACAGAGATAGATCAGCATGGCCGGCATCACCGCCGCCTCCACCACCCCCAGCAGGAAGCGGATGGCGATCAGCAGCGACACGTTCTGCACCATGCCGGTGAGCGTGGCCAGGCCACCCCAGAGGATCAGGCTGACGAAGATCAGTTTCTTGACGCTGCGCTTTTCGGCGTAAATGGCGCCGGGAACCTGGAAGAAGAAATAGCCCAGGAAGAACAGCGCCCCGAGCAGGGACGACAGGGCCGGGGTGATGTGCAGGTCATCGGCCATGCCGGAGGCGGCAGCGAAGCCGTAGTTGGCGCGGTCGAGGTAGGCCAGGCTGTAGGTGATGAAGACGATGGGCATGATGTACCACCAGCGCCTTGGGGCAAGTCGGTCGATCTGCATGGTTGTATCTCCTGAGCTTGTTGTTCTTGTTGCAACAGGTACCGGCCAGGCCGGCAGGTTCGGTTCAACCGCCGAAGCGGCCTTCGTGGGCATTCAATTCATGGCGCTGCGGCAGGCCTTCCATGTCGCCGCGTGATTGCACCGCACGGCTGCCGCACCAGTTGCCGCGGGCCACGGCGCGGTGCAGGTCGTGGCCTTCGAGCAAGGCGCTGACCACGCCCACGGCGAAGGCATCGCCCGCCCCCACCGTGTCCACCACCTGCGCCACGGGGCAAGGCGCGACCACTCCCTCGGCACCCCGGGCATCGCACAGGTAGGCCCCCTCGGCGCCCAGTTTGATGGCCACGCATTGCACGCCATGCTCCAGGTAGAAACCGGCAATGGCTTCGGGGGTTTGTCGGCCCGTGAGCAGGCGCCCCTCCTCCAGCCCTGGCAGCACCCAGTCGGCCTTGACCGCCAGGGCGTTGATTTCCTGGACCATGGTTTGCCGGTTGGGCCACAGCGACGGGCGCAGGTTGGGGTCGAAGGAAATGCTGCGGCCCTTGGCGCGCATGGCATCGAGCAGTTGCCGGGCAAGGTCGCGGCACGATGCTGACAATGCAGGCACGATGCCCGTGGCGTGCAGGTGGCGGGCATTCAGCAGCTCCGGGCACAGCTGTGCCGGCGACATGCGGCTGGCGGCCGAACCGCGGCGGAAGTATTCCACCTGCGGGTCGCTGCCATCGTCGCAGCGCGCCTTGAGCTGAAAGCCTGTGGGGTGCGCGGGGTCGATTTCGACATGAGTGCAGTCCACGCCCTCGCCACGCAGGCTGGCGAGCACAAAGGCCCCCAGCGAATCGTCGCCCACCCGGCTCAGCCAGTTCACCCGCAGGCCCAGGCGCGCCAGGCCGATGGCGACGTTGCTGTCGGCACCGGCAATGCGCTTGCCGAAGCCTGCCACCTGGGCCAGGTCGCCGCACTGCTCGGCCACGAACATGGCCATGGTTTCGCCGAAGCAGAGCACGTCATGTTCAACCATGGCGCACCTGCGCTTCGAGCACGGCCAAGTGTTGGACCTGCTGGCGGGTATAGCCCAACAGATCGTCGGCGACCAACGGATACTCGATGGCACGGGGAACGCCGGGCATGAAATGGGTCATCAACTGCCGCCAGGCAGCCAAGTCCGACGCCTGCGGCGGCACCGCCACCTGGCGCCCGTCGTCACGCCGGGTGACGGCCTTGCAGTGCACATACTGCACCCAGCGGCCCAGCGCTTGTGCGGCCTGCACGGGCGACTCGCCCTGCCAGTACCAATTGCCGATGTCGAAGGTCATGCCCGGTGCCAGGTCAAGGGCGGCGGCACGCTCGAAGAACTGCCGCAGAGGTTCCAAGCGCCCCCCCTGAACAGTCTGGTCGTTCTCCACGAACAGTGCCGTCCTGCGCCCGAGCAAAGGCCGCAGGGCGTGCAGGTCGCACGTGTCGCGGTAATGGCCAAGGGATACTTTCAATGCCACCGCACCGATCCGCTCGGCCAGGTGCAGCCGCTCGGCCACCGCTGGCTCCAGGCTGCCGTCCTCGCGCCACAACTCCAGGGGCGTGGAGAACAGGCTTTCCAGCCCCAGCTCGACACTGGCCTTGGCCAGGGCGTCGGCATCGGGCCAGGTGTCGAACAGCTCCTCACGCCACTCCACGCGGCACGCACCAGCTTGCGCCAACAGCGGCAGGTAGGCGACCTGGCCACGGCGCTTCACGGTATCGGCACCGAAGCTCGACAGGCTGATGGAAACAGGGTTCGCATGCATCGTCGTTGTCCTTGTTCTTGTCGAATGAAACCGGTTTCATTTTCACGCAAAAAACAGCGCGACTCGCGGGTCGCGCTGCGTTCAACTGCGTATCGGGGTGGAGCCTCGCACGATGAGCTGGGCGCGTAGGTCAAGCCGACGCGCCGGCAATTGGCTGCCCTGCAGGCGTTCCAGCAGGCACTGGACCGCTGCGGCCGCGATATGTTCGGTGGGCTGGGCCAAGGCAGTGATACCGCCACCGACCAAGGGGTACCAGTCCAGGTCATCGAGGGCCACCAGGCCCAGTTGCTGGAACAGCTGCTCGCCGCGCCCATGCAGGTGGCGCATGACGTCCAGGGTCGCCACGCCGTTGCAACTGAACAGGGCCTGGGGACCATGGCCGGCGCTGGCCAGGAAGGCCGCCAGCTGCGCAGGCAGGTTGGCGCTCACTTCCAGCACCTGGCCGCGCAACCCGGGCCGCCGGGCGATGGAGGCCTGGAAAGCGGCCACCCGCTCCTGCCGCGAACTGGTTCCGTCGAGGGGTTCACTGACGGCAAGGATGTCGCGGTAGCCACAGGCCTGTAGATGGTCCAGGGCCTGCTCGACGGCATCGGCGTTGTCCAGGCCCACCAGGTCGGTCTGCAGCTCGGCCAGTTGGCGGTCCACCAGCACCATGGGCAGCTCGCGGGCCAGGCTGGCCAGCTCGCCGGCGTGGTGGCCGAGGGTGTTCACGATCAAGCCGTCGACGTTGTAGGCCTGCAACGCCTGCAGGTGCTGGCGTTCCTGGTCGTCGTCGCAGTCGGTGTTGCACACCACCAGGCTGTAGCCATGCTGGCGACAGGCCGTCTCGACGCCGTGCATCACCGCTACTGAATAGGGATTGCGGATATCGGCCAGGAGCATGCCGATCAGGCGCGTACGGCCGCGCTTGAGGGCACTGGCCATGCGGTTCGGGCGATAGCCGAGCTGCTCGATCACCGCCTCGATGCGCTGGGCGGTGGCGTCGGCCAGCAGTTGCCGATCCCCGCCGATATAGCGCGAAACGGTGGCCTTGGAAACGCCGGCAGCCTGGGCCACTTCGCTGATCGTGACCCGTGTACGGGCCTGGGAAAGCGTCTTTTCCACCCGATGACCTTCTTGTATTCGCTTATGTGGGTAGGGTTATGAAAACGGTTTCAATAAAACAGGGAAGCTGGGATTCGTCAAGAGGGTTGCAGTCGTCGAGACAGCTTCGGTGTGTGTGATCGAGCGCCGCGCGGGCGGCGCTCGATCTTGCAGGGTCAATACAGCCGCGCCTTGATCAACGGTCGCAGCAGGTAATTGAGCACGGTACGCTTGCCACTGAGGATATCCACTTCGGCGACCATGCCCGGGATGATCGGCAAAACCTCCGAACCACGGGTCAGCTGGCTACCGTCGGTGCGGATCAGCACCTGGTAGAACGACTCCTTGCCATGGGGCGTATCCTCCTCGATGGTGTCGGCACTGATCTGCTCCAGGGTGCCGCTGAGGTCGCCATAGATGCTGTAGTCATAGGCCGTGATCTTCACCTTGGCTTCCATCCCCGGGACCAGGAAGGCCACGTCCCGTGGTTTGATCTTGGCCTCGACCAGGAGCCGGTCTTCCACCGGGATGATCTCCATGATCGGGTCACCCGGCTTGATCACACCGCCGCGGGTATTGATCAGCACCGTGTTCACCCGCCCCCGCACCGGCGACAGGATCTGCGTGCGGCGCAACTGGTCGTGCCGCTGCTGCACGATCGGTTCCACCTGGGCCAGCTGGGCCTTCTTGTCGGCGCGTTCGGTGTAAGCCTCCTGGAAGTAGGTGTTCTTGAGCTCGGTGAGCTTGCCGGTCAAGGTGGCGATGTCCTGGCTTAGCTTGAGCGCCTCCATCTGGCTGACCGCGCGCTTTTCCACCAATGGCCGCACCAGGTTCAACTGCCGCTGGGCCAGGCCGATCTGCTGCTGCACGGCGCGGGTGCCTTCGTGCAGCTTGGCTCGACGCGAAGCGAACAGCTCCTGCTCCGAGCGCGCCAGCGGGCTTTTGCCGTCGATATCGCTGGGGAACTCGATGCGGTCCTTGCCCAGCACCTCGGCGTCCAGGCGGGCGATCGCCGCACGCAGGACCTGGGACTGGTTGGCCGACTCCTGGTAGTTGGTCAGAAAGTGCGTTTCATCCAGCTGCACCACCGGCTGCCCCACTTCCACCAGGTCGCCCTCGTTGACCAGCAGGCGGTCGAGAATGCCCCCTTCCAGGCTCTGGATCTTCTGGATGCGGCTGAACGGCACCACGCGACCATCGCCCCGGGTCACCTCGTCCAGCTCGGCCCACGCGGCCCAGGCGATGAACAGCACCAGCGTGCCCAGCAGGGTCCACAGCAGCGGCCGATAGGTCGGGTGGGTGGTGGCCAGCAGCGGGTCTTCCAGTTGCCTGCGCAGCGGCAGGTTCTTCGTTTCAACGCCCATGGGCACGCTCCTCGACAACGGGTGAGACCTGGACCTGGTTGCCCTGCACCACCTGTTGTACGGCACCGTCCATCACGACCTGTCCCTGACGCAGGACCACTGCGCGGTCCACCAGGGCCAGCATGCTTTTCTTGTGGGTGGTCAGGATCAGCGTGCGGCCTCCCAGCCAGCGCTGCAGGTAGTTGACCACCTGCAATTCGCTGGCTTGGTCGAAGGCCGCGGTGGGCTCGTCGAGCAACACGATCGAAGGGTCCTGCAGCAGTACCCGAGCCAATCCCACGGCCTGGCGCTGGCCGCCCGAAAGGCTGGCATTGCCCTGGATCGGCATGTCCAGCCCCAGGGCATGGCCCCGCACGAATGGGCCAAGCCCGACGCCGTCCAGGGCCTCGAGCAGGTCTTCGTCAGGCAAAGCGGCATTGGCCAGATTGAGGTTGTCGCGCAATGAGCCATGGAACAGCGCCACGTCCTGGGGCAGGTAGCCGATGCCGCGCTGGCGGTCGGCCGGGTCAATCTGCCCAAGGCTCACGTCGTCGAGCAGCAGGCGCCCCGATTGCGGGCTGGTCAGGCCGCTGAGCAGGCGCAACAACGACGACTTGCCCGCACCGTTGCCACCGAGCAAGGCCACGCGCTCGCCGGCCTTGATGGTCAGTGCCTGCACGTTCACCACCGGCGGGCTGTCGCCATGGGCCACGCGTACGCCTTCGAGCTGGTAATGCCCAGCCAGGCGCTCCTTGTGCACGAAGCGTTGCCCGGAGGGACGTTCCTGGTCCGCCGACATCAACTGGTCCAGGCCTTCCATGGCCACCTTGGTGTGCTGCCAACGGCCCAGAATGCCGGCCACCGGAGACAACGGCGCAATGGCCCGGGAGGCCAGGATCGAACACGCCACCAGGGCACCGACCGTCATCGCTCCGTCGTTGATCCGGTACACGCCGAATACCACCACGCCCACGTAGCACAGCTGCTGGATGATGCTCGAGGTGTAGCTCAAGGCGCTGACCAGGGCCTGGGTTCGCAGGGCCGTGGTCGACAGCTCGCCGGTCAGAGTCTCCCACTGGTGCAGGCAGCGCCCTTCGGCACGGGTGGCCTTGACGGTCTCCAGGTGTTCGAAGGCCTCCAGCAGCACACCGTTCTTCATCGCCCCCTCACGCAGGTTCTGCCGCGACAGCGAGCCGAGCACGCGTTGGGTCAGCAGCCCCGGCAACACCATCAGTACGCAGGCCACCAGCGGCACCCAGACCACATGCCCGCCCACCAGGGCAATGATCAACAGGAAGATCGCCACGAAGGGGATGTCGCTGATCAACGCGGCGCTGGAGGAGGTGAAAAATTCGCGCACCGACTCGAACTCGCGCACCTGGGTGCTGAACGCACCCATCGAGGCCGGCTTGGCCGCCAGCCGCGTACTCAGTACACGGGAGAACAGCAGGGTCGACAGCTGCAGGTCCAGGCGCTTGCCCAGCACCGTCAGCAGATGCCCGCGCAGGATCCGCAACACGCCATCCAGGACGATCGCCGCCATCACGCCACTGGCCAGAATCCACAAGGTGTCGAAGGCGCCGTTGGGCACCACCCGGTCGTACACTTGCATGGCGAACAAGGCCGAAGCGATGGCCAACAGGTTGGCCGCGAAGGCGGCGAACGCCACCTCGGTGTAGGAGCGCCACAGTCGCCGCAGCGGGCCGAAGAACCAGTGTTCGCCCGGCGACTTGGCATAGTCGCCGATGCGCTCGTCAGGGCGGAACCGGCACTTGGCGAAGATCACCGTACCGCTGTACAGCGCCTCGAGTTCGGCCAAGGCCATGCGCTCGACACCGCCATTGCTCTGCGGCACCAGCACCCGTGCGTGCGCCTCCTCCAGCTCCACCAAGAGCACGGTCTGGCCATTTTCGAGCAACAACAGGGCCGGAAGCAGGTAGTTGTCCACCTGGCTCAAGGGCTGCTCGACCACCTGGGCGACGATGTCGGCACGGCGCAGCGCCCGTACCACTTTGCTCAGGGGCAACTGCCCCTGTTCCAGGGCAATGCCATCGACCAGTTCGGCGTCACCGAGTGGACGACCGAGTTGCCGGCACAGCAGTAGCAATCCCTGACGCAACGGATCCTGATGGTTGTCCACCGGCAACGTCACGACCTTCGCTTGGCTGGTATCGATGTCCATGATTCAAACGCCCCTCCACTAATGGGCCCAGCCAACCGACCTGGGCGGCGGCCCGATATTCGACTCGCTTTTGTTCGAAATGCAGGTTGATCAACTGGCGTTCGGCCTCGAAGCGCTCGCGCTGCACGTTGAGCAGGTCGATCACGTCACGCCGACCGACCTCGAACTGCTCGCGGTACAACCCTGCGACCTGCTCCGCTTCCGTCACCTGCTGGCTGAGCGATTGTTCGCGCCAGCGCAGGGTCTCGCCTGTGTCGAACAAGGTCTGCAACTGCCTGCGGATGTCGCGTTGCATGGCATCGGCGGTCCAGCGCGCCGACTCCAGGCGCTGCTGCGCCGCGGTCGGACGCTGGAAGTTGGAAAGCCCCTGGAAGGTGTCCATGCGAAAGCGCAAGGACACCACCGAGTCGTTCTCCAGGTGCCCACCCACCTCGCGCCGCAAGGCCGAGGCTTCCAGGTTCAGTTGCGGTAGCAGCGAGGCCTTGGCCTCACGTACCTGGGCTTCGGCCACGTTGGCATCCTCGACCGCCTTGCGCTGCAAGGGTGAATCGCGGATGACCTGCTTCAGGTCGCTGGCGGCCAGGTAGCGCTGCATGGACATCGGTTGCGGCTCCTCCAGGTCCGCCGCAGGCTGCCCGACCAGGATGTCGTACTGGTTGCGGGCGTCCTGCAGGGTGCCCTTCTCCAGAGACAACTGCTCCTGGGCGCGGGCCAGCTCCAGGTTGGCGCGGTCCAGTTCGCTGCGGTCGGCATAACCGTCACCGCCGCGGTCCTGGGTCATCTGGCGCACGCCATCCAGCCGTTGGAGATGCTGGCGCACAGCCTCCACCCGCTGGGTGGCGGCCAATACGTCCAAGTAGGTCTCGATGATGTCCAGGGCCGCATCGTCCTGGGCCACCCGCACCGCCTCCAGCTGCTTGCGCTCGGTGGCGCTGGCACCGTCGACCTTGCTGCCCACGCGGCCCCAGTCGTAGAGCATCTGGGACACGGTGACGTCGTACACGACCTCACCGAATTCGAATTCCTGTGGCCCGCCGGACATCGACAGGGCCGGGTAATAGCCTCCCTTGGCAATCTTCACCTCGGTGCCGGCGCGTTCGGCCTCGGCGATGGCCGAACGCACATCCGGGTGAATGGCCAGCCCCGACCGTACTGCCTGGTCGAGGGACATAGCCGACGTCAACACCGGCAGGCCGAGTGAAAGGAGCCAGACGGCCCCTTTCACGATCTGCCGCCCCTTGCGGGACTGCGCGGCACGTTTCATCAGACCACGACCTGAACGGTGTTGTCCTCGATCAACAGGGTGCTGCTACCGAACGTGTAGACGTCGTAGGTCACACCGTCGATCAACTGGGTGGTGCCGGTATCGACCGCCCCCGCCACGTTCAGAACGTCGTTGTTTTCACCGGTGATCTGCAACGTGTTGTTGGCATCGGTGATGACATCGACCTCAGCCGCAGTCAGGGTCAGCACACTGCCGCTGTCGCCCTTGCCCAGGTCGATGCGCTCGATGTTGCTGAGCGTGCCGACGCTTGCGCCGTTGTAGTCCAGGTCGATGCCGTTGGCGAGCAACAGTGTGTCGAACCCGGCGCCACCGTCGATGCTGACGAAGTTGTTCGCCGTGATCTGGAGGGTGTCATTGCCGTCACCGCCCTGGACCTGGTCACCGCTGCCCACGTTGAAGATCAAGTCGTGGCCTGCCCCAGCGTTGATGTGTTCGGAGCTGCCGTCGGCACCGGACAGGACATCGTCTCCGGCAGTGCCATTCACATTGATATCACCCAATCCCAAAGTGATACCGTTGCCGCCCACCGTGACGCCATAGGCAGCACTGTCGTTGCCGTTGGCGTCGGTAGCCACGAGATTGACGGAAACCAACGTATTGCCGGTAAGGATATCGGTGATATCTATGCCCAACTGAGGCAGGACATTGAGCAGATTCACGTTGAAGTCCCCGTTGGCGTTGGCCTGGATCGCCGTCAATGTCACCTCTGCCCCGAGCGCGCCTACCCGCACCAGTACACTCGAGTTCGGCTCAGTGGTGCCGCTGATCCCGAGCCGCAAGTCCAGTGGGTTCAAGCTAACGTCCAGGCCGAAGTTGCCGATGGTCACCGGCTGTTCGATGCTGGTACCCACGCCGATGGTGGCCACGTTGCTCGGGTTGCCGGCCGGGTCGCGGCCAACCACCGAGACTTGGGCGTTGAGCAGTTGGTCCCAACCGAAGTCGATGTCCAGGTCGGTCAGCAGGTTCAGCGACGCCAGCCCGCTGTTGTCAGCCGTGACGGTCTCCGAGACAGTCACTCCACCCACGTCCACGGTGACGGTCAGCTCAGTACCCGGCTCCGCGGAAATGGTCAGGATATTGCCCACCAACGACAGCACAGGTGTAGCCGGCGGAATCGTATCGATGGTGAACGGTACCGGTGTCGATACGGTGCCGCCGTTGATATCGGCGGTGACCGTGGAAGCACCTTCCGGGAACGGCCCTTGGCCACCGGGTGGCGTCAGGGTCAGGGTGACATTGCCCGCCGCTATATCGCCTGCGGTGAGGGTATGGCTGACCTCGGCCTCGTAGCCGTTCTGCCCGGCGAACTTGACGGTGACGACCTGGCCAACCTGCATGGTTGGACGCACCGTCACATCCACCTGGATGCCATCGCCGATTTCGGTTGCGTTGATCCAGGTATCGGCGGCCTCCGGCACGGAGAGGGTCGGCGGCGCCAGGTCCGGTGCGTTGATCGTGGCTGGACCACTGACATTACCTGCAGCATCCACGGTAACGCCGGAAAGCAGCTCACCGGTAATCAGCGGTGGCGCGAACGGCAAACTGAAGTTGCCGGCACCATCGACGGTCGCAATGATCGGGTTGGCGGTATCGCCGGCGATGACGATGCGCACCTGGCTGTTGGGCTCGGCGGTACCGGTCAACAGCGCACCGTCGGCACTGATGCTCAGCAGCGGTGCCGAAGGCGCAACCGCATCGACGGTGGTGCTGGCCGGGCCGCTGGTATTGCCGGCCGGATCCTGCGCCACCGCATTGACCACGGTGCCATTAGGCAGCGGCGTGCCAGGGGTGAAGCTCCAGTTGCCGCTGCCATCGGCGGTGGTTTCGCCAATCGGGTTGCCATTGCCGTCGGTGAGGAGCACCGTGGCGCCGACTTCGGCGGTGCCGCTGATGATGCTGCCATTGCTCGCATTGACCACAGGTGTCGCCGGCGCCACCGCGTCGACGGTGGTACTGGCCGGGCCGCTGGTATTGCCGGCTGGGTCCTGGGCCACCGCGTTGACCACGGTGCCGTCGAGCAACGGCGTGGCCGGGCTGAACGTCCAGTTGCCGCTGCCATCGGCGGTGGCCTGGCCAATCGGGTTGCCGTTGCCGTCGGTCAGGATCACCGTCGCCCCCGCCTCGGCGGTACCACTCAGGACGGTGCCATTGGTCGGATCTATCAGCGGCGTGGCCGGTGCCACGGTGTCGACCGTGGTGCTGACCGGGCCGCTGGTGTTGCCGGCCGCATCCTGGGCCACGGCATTGACTACCGTGCCGTTGGCCAGTGGCGTGCCTGGTGTGAAGCTCCAGTTGCCGGAACCATCGGCGGTGACCTGGCCGATCGGGTTGCCGTTGCCATCGGTGAGGGTCACCTGGGCGCCGGCCTCAGCGGTACCGCTGATCACGGTGCCGTTGCTCGGATCCAGGACAGGTGCCGCTGGCGCCACCGAATCCACCGTGGTGCTGGCCGGTCCGCTGACGTTGCCAGCCGGGTCCTGGGCCACGGCATCGACCACAGTGCCATTGGCCAACGGAATACCCGGCACGAATACCCAATTGCCACTGCCGTCTGCGGTCGTCTGGCCGATCGGATCACCGTTGCCATCGGTGAGGATCACCGTCGCGCCAGCCTCGGCGGTACCGCTGAGGACAGTGCCGTTGCTCGGGTTGATGACCGGCGTAGCAGGCGCCACGGCATCGACGGTGACGCTGGTCGGGCCGCTGGTGTTGCCAGCCAGGTCCTGGGCCACCGCGTTGATGACGGTGCCGTTGGCCAGGGGCGTGGCAGGCGTGAAGCTCCAGTCGCCGTTGCCATCGGCGGTGGCCTGGCCGATCGGGTTGCCACCACCGTCGGTGAGGATGACCGTGGCACCGGCTTCGGCGGTGCCGGAGATGTCCACGCCGTTGCTCGGGTCCACGTTCGGCGCGGCCGGCGCCACGCCGTCCACGGTGATGACCGCGGGGGCGCTGTCGACGTTGCTGGGGTTGCGGGCCACCACGTTGACTACCGTGCCGTCCGGCAGCGGGATGCCGGGGGTGAACGACCAGTTGCCACTGCCGTCGGCGGTGACTTGGCCGATGGGGCTGCCGTTGCCGTCGGTGATGATGATGGTGTTGCCCGCATCGGCGGTGCCGCTGATCACCGAGCCATTGCTCGGGTCGACCTGTGGGATCGATGGTAGCGAGGTATCCACGGTGGTGGTGCCTGGCAGACTGGTGTTACCTGCCGCATCGGTAGCCGTGGCATTGACCACGGTGGCATTGGGCAGTTGTGTGCCTGGGGTGAAGCTCCAGTTGCCGCTGCCATCGGTGGTGGTTTGGCCAATCGGGTTGCCGTTGCCATCGGTCAGGGTGATGGTGCTGTTCGGCTCGGCGGTGCCGTTGACCAGGTTGCCATTGGTGGGGTTGACCACCGGCGTCGCTGGTGCGACGGCATCCACCGTAGTGCTGCCTTGCGGGCCGGTGTTGCCCGCCGGGTCCTGGGCCACGGCGTTGACTACGGTACCGTCTGGCAGTGGTGTGCTCGGGGTGAACGACCAGTCGCCGTTAGCATCGGCAGTGGTTTCGCCGATAGGGTCGCCATTGCCATCGGTGAGAATGACCTTGGCCCCTGGTTCTGCGGTACCACTGATCGAAGTACCGTTGCTCGGGGAGACCACCGGCGCTGCCGGCGCGACCGAATCCACGGTCGTGGCCGCTTGCGGCCCGGTGTTGCCGGTCGGGTCGGTCGCGGTGGCCACAATGACGGTGCCGTTGGGTAACGGGCTGGCTGGCGTGAACGACCAGTTGCCGCTGCCATCGGCGGTGACCTGGCCGATCGGGTTGCCGCCGGCATCGGTCAAGGTCACGGTGGCGCCGGGTTCGGCGGTACCGCTGATGGTCGTGCCATTGCTTGGGTTGATCACCGGCGCAGGTGGCGCGCTGGAGTCCACGGTCACGGTGGCCGGCGGGCTATCGTTGCCAGCAGCGTCCTGGGCCACCACGTTGACGACGGTACCATTGGGGACCGGCGAGCTCGGAGTGAAGCTCCAGTTGCCAGCCCCATCGGCTGTGGTTTCGCCGATTGGGTCGCCGTTGCCGTCGGTGAGAATGACCTTGCTGCCCGGCTCGGCCGTGCCGGTGAGGGTGTCGCCCTGGGAGAGGTTGACGGTAGGCGTTGCCGGCGCGATGCCGTCCACGGTCACTGAGCCCTGCGGGCCGGTGTTGCCGGCCGGGTCGGTTGCAGTGGCGTTGATCACGCTGCCATCAGGAAGCGGGATGGCCGGGGTGAACGTCCAATTGCCGCTGCCATCGGCGGTCACTTCGCCGATCGGATCGCCGTTGCCATCGGTCAGGGTCACGGTGCTGCCAGGCTCGGCAGTGCCGCTGATGGTGCTGCCGTTGCTTGGATTGACCACTGGCGCTGCCGGTGCCACGGCATCGACCGTGACGGCGGCTGGCGAGCTGGTGTTGCCCGCCTCGTCCAGGGCCACGGCTTCGACCACCGTGCCATGGGGCAGCGGCGTGGCCGGGGTGAACGACCAATTGCCACTGCCATCAGCGGTCGCCTGGCCAATCGTGTCGCCATTGGTGTCCAGGAGCAGCACGGTGGCGCCAGGTTCGGCGGTACCGCTGAGTTCCGCGCCATTGCTCGGCTCGATGACCGGCGCGTCGGGTGCCACGGCGTCCACGGTGATGCTGGCCGGGGCACTGTCGATATTGTTGCCAGGGTTGCGTGCCACGACATTGACGACCGTGCCATCGGGCAGCGCAGTGCCCGGGTTGAACGACCAATTGCCGCTGCCATCGGCGGTGGTCTGGCCGATCGGGTTGCCGTTGCCGTCGGTGATGATGATCAGGTTACCCGCATCGGCCGTACCACTGATCATCGCGCCGTTGCTGGCGTCGACCTGCGGGACGTTCGGCACCGAAGTGTCGACGGTTGCGGTGCCCGGGCCGCTGGTGTTGCCGGCCGCATCGGTGGCCGTGGCATTGATCACGGTGCCGTTGGGCAACTGAGTGCCAGGGGTGAAGCTCCAGTTGCCGCTGCCGTCGGCGGTGGCCTGGCCAATCGGGTTACCGCTGCCGTCGGTCAGGGTGATGGTGCTGTTCGGCTCGGCGGTGCCGCTGACCAGGTTGCCGTTGGTTGGATTGACCACCGGTGCCGCAGGCGCGACCGAGTCCACCGTGGTGGAGCCTTGCGGGCTGGTGTTGCCGGTCGGGTCGGTGGCCGTGGCATTGACCACGGTGCCGTTGGGCAAGGGTGTGGCCGGCGTGAACGACCAGTTGCCGCTGCCATCGGCAGTCACTTCACCGATCGGGTTACCGTTGCCATCGGTCAGGGTCACGGTGCTGCCCGGTTCGGCGGTGCCGCTCAGGGTATCGCCCTTGCTCGGCTCGATCACCGGTGCGGCCGGGGCCACGCTGTCCACGGTGACAGAGGTCGGGCCGCTGCTGTTGCCGGCCGGGTCCTGGGCCACGGCATTGACCACGGTGCCGTTGGGCAGCGGAGTACCTGGGGTGAACGACCAGTTGCCGCTGCCGTCGGCAGTGGTTTGGCCGATCGGGTTGCCGTTGCCGTCGGTGAGGATGATGGTGGCGCCGGCCTCGGCGGTACCGGTGATGTCCGCGCCATTGCTCGGTTCGACGACCGGTGCTGCAGGTGCCACACCGTCCACGGTGATGATGGCCGGTGCGCTGTCGACATTGACAGGGTTACGTGCCACCACGTTGATCACAGTGCCATCGGGCAACGGTATGCCTGGGGTGAACGACCAGTTGCCACTGCCGTCGGCGGTGACCTGGCCGATCGGGTTGCCATTGCCGTCGGTGATGATGATGGTGTTGCCCGCATCGGCGGTGCCGCTGATCACCGAGCCATTGCTCGGGTCGACCTGCGGGATCGACGGCAGCGAACTGTCCACCGTGGTCGTGCCTTGCGGGCCGGTGTTGCCGGCCGCATCGGTGGCCGTGGCGTTCACCACGGTACCGTTCGGCAGTTGCGTGGCGGGGGTGAACGTCCAGTTGCCGCTGCCGTCGGCGGTCACCTCGCCAATCGGGTTGCCGTTGCCGTCGGTCAAGGTCACGGTGCTGTCGGGCTCGGCGGTACCGTTGATCACGTTGCCATTGGTGGGGTTGACCAGCGGCGCTGTCGGCGCAACGCCGTCGACCGTGGTGCTGGCTTGCGGGCCGGTGTTGCCCGACGGGTCGGTAGCGGTGGCGTTGACCACAGTGCCGTCAGGCAGCGCGGTGCCCGGGGTGAACGACCAGTTGCCGCTGCCGTCGGCGGTGGTTTGGCCGATCGGGTTGCCGTTGCCATCGGTCAGGGTCACGGTGCTGCCCGGCTCGGCAGTACCGCTCAGGGTGGAGCCGTTGCTTGGGTTGAGCACAGGGGCGCCCGGGGCTACCGCGTCGACGGTGATGGTGCCCTGCCCGCTGGTGTTGCCGGTCGGGTCAGTTGCGGTGGCGTTGACCACGCTGCCATTAGGCAACGGGGCGCTCGGAGTGAACGACCAATTGCCGCTGCCGTCGGCGGTGGTCTGACCAATCGGGTTGCCGTTGCCGTCGGTCAGGGTCACGGTACTGCCCGGCTCGGCGGTGCCGCTCAGGGTAGTGCCGTTGGTCGGGTTGACCACGGGTGCGGCCGGTGCGCTGGAATCTATGGTGACGCTGGCAGCAGGGCTGGTGTTGCCTGCGGCGTCCTGGGTCACGACGTTGACGGCCGTGCCATTGGGCAGCGGCGTAGCTGGGGTATAAGTCCAGTTGCCGCTGCCATCGGCGGTAGTTTCGCCAATGGGGTTGCCGTTTCCGTCGGTGAGGATCACCTTGCTGCCCGGCTCGGCAGTACCGGTGAGCGCGGCGCCATTGCTCAAGTTCACGGTCGGGGTCGCAGGCGCGACGCCATCCACGGTGGTGCTGGCTGGCGCGCTGGAGTTGCCCGACGGGTCGGTGGCAGTGGCGTTGACCACGGTGCCGTCAGGCAGCGCCGTACCCGGGGTGAACGACCAGTTGCCGCTGCCATCGGCAGTGGTTTGGCCGATCGGGTTGCCGTTGCCATCGGTCAGGGTCACGGTGCTGCCAGGCTCGGCGGTACCGCTCAGGGTGGAGCCGTTGCTTGGGTTGAGCACAGGGGCGCCCGGGGCTACCGCGTCGACGGTGATGGTGCCCTGCCCGCTGGTGTTGCCTGCAGGGTCCTTGGTCACGACATTGACCACCGTACCATCCGGCAGCGGAGTGCTCGGCGTGTAGGTCCAGTTGCCATTGCCATCGGTGGTGGTTTCGCCGATGGGGTTGCCGTTGCCGTCGGTGATGACCACGGTGCTGCCCGGTTCGGCGGTGCCGCTGATGGTGGTGCCATTGCTGGGGTTGACCACCGGAGCGTCGGGGGCCACGGCATCGACGGTGACCGTGGCTTCAGGGCTGGTATTGCCAGCGGCGTCCTGCACGACCACCTTGACCACCGTACCGTCGGGCAGCGGGGTGTCGGGCTTGAAGGTCCAGTTGCCGTTGGCATCTGCAGTGGTCTGGCCGATCGGGTTGCCGTTGCCGTCGGTGAGGATCACTTTGCTGTTCGGTTCGGCGGTACCGCTGAAGCTCGAACCGTTGCTCGGGTTGATCTTCGCAGCGTCTGGAGCGACGGTGTCCGGGGTGGTACCACTGTCGCTGCCACCGCCGCCGCCACCACCGCTGTTACTGGCAAGAGCAATACCGCCGCCAACGATAGCCACGCCAGCGAGCAGTGCCCCACCAGAGACGCCGGCCGCGCCAGCGGCTGCTGTCAGGGATTCGAAACCAGCCGCACCTTCCTGGGGAACGTAATTGGCGGCGATCACACCGTCAGTATCCGCAGCGGCAAGATCGACTGCGACCAGCTTGTCATCTTCCCCGACCAGGAACAGTTCGCTAGGCGCCTGGCCTTCTGCGTAGAAGTTGGCGATGCGCACGGCTTCGCCATTTTTCAGGTGTACGACAAGATCGGAGCCTTGGCGGGAATATTCGGCTACCGCGTCCGGTGAAATTCCGAGTGCAACGTTACTGCTTTGGGTAAGGGTGAGCTGGCCATCCACCGCTACTGCCGGGGCATCTGCAAGGGCGTGTGAAGGTTGGGTGGAAGCAATAACTTTCGCTTGAATCGACATTCAAACTTCTCCTTGTATTGGTGCGACATGGCAAGGGCCAATCGGCATCCATTGCGAACCCTCAAGCGGGAGACCGTACCGGGAACAAGCCAATATCCTGTGCCCATAGCGCAAGTCTGCTGACGTTGCTATCCGAACCAAAACTCCTGGCAGCCGGACACAATTACGCCCCGCACTGAAACGTTCAAACAGTCGCTTGTATATAAAGTCCAGATCACACAACGAGTCACGTACAGCCCTTGATATAGGCATGCCTGAACCCGAACGCGTTGAACAACTCGATCATTCCCCGCCAACATCCGTTGGTACTCGAACCGTTCCCTTTCCCCTCCTGCACGAACCGGGTGTAGTTGGTTATATATAGGACTAATCGCTTCTATATATATCCCTCTCTCACCGTAAACTTCGATACAGCATAAGAAAGAGCAAACCGAACGAAACGTCAAGGCGCCGAATGAAAAACCTTTTTTGCGAGAACACCGATGCTGATGGGGCTACGAGGCCAGGGCCGCCAAGACATACCTGACAGCGGAAAGCGACACCCGATTGGCATTAACCGGAAATATATAACTCACTTAGTAACTAATCCGGAGGACGAAATACGAAGACACTTGAAACACAGGCTGACCGTATACAGAGCGATTGCGACGTCATTCGCATTTTTTACGACACACCCGCACGCCCCTCGAAAAACCGACTTGCCCAGCGGATAAAAAAGATGTTATCCAAACAAGACCCATGGACGGGAAACTTCGACTTCGAATAAATCACATAATTAAAAAGGTTTTTGCCTGGGCGCTACCGAACAAGAGCGTGAAGAGGGCTCGGAGGAAACATGACGGGAGTGAAACATGACGATGGCGTCCCCGGCAGGAATCGAACCTGCACCAAGGCCTTAGGAGGGCCCCGTTCTATCCATTAAACTACGAGGACGGATAGTGCGGCTCCCAATGAACATGTCATGCAAGGGAGCTTGATGTGACGTCCCGCGGGCAGGGCTGCATGCGAGACGGCGAGCATCTTAACCAGCGACCGACCGTTTGTCATGCCTCAATCCATGTTTTACCTGTAATCCTTTTCGGCATTTCCAGGCTCATTGCCACAGCTAACCGCCGGGTGCGTGGGCAGCCCTGGCGATCAGCCCTTCGTCGGCCAGGAGCTGAAGCAATGCGGCCACGGTCGTGGTCAGCGACAGCGAATTATCTAACACATGCACATCCGGTTCGTCATGACGCTGCAACCGTGCATTGCGCTCGAGCCGCTGCTCGACTTCCTCGGTTGTTTCCCGCCCCCTGGCAAGCAGGCGCCGCTTCAACACCTGTGGCGCGACGTCCAACCGGATAGCCAACAGGCCTGGATAGCGTCGCCGCGCTTCAGGCAGGTAACCGCGGGAACCGTTCACCAGCACATGGCGACCGGCTGCCAACCATTGATCCACCTGCACCGGGATACCGTACTGCAACCCATTGGCCTGCCAATGCATCGCAAACGCGCCCGCCTCGCGCATTGCCTCGAACCGCTCGGGGCTCACCCCATGAGCTGCCTCCCCCTTGGATTCGGCCGAGCGCGTGATCACCCGCCTGGCGATTTCGATGTCGTGGGCCAGCAATTGCGTACGGGCTGCATCGATCAGGGAATCTTTTCCCGATCCGGAAGGTCCAATCAGAAATATCAGGCGACCTGCCGTGTGGGACGTGCTGCTTGCGTCATATCGCATAGCCACTATGCTCAAGTGAGGAAACCTGCGTATTTTAGAGATTTTCCATGGCTTTTGCTGATTTTTAACAGCTTTTGACGGCAATCAGCCGACAGCATGGTGAGTCAAAAAAGGCGAAACTTTTCAAACCAGTCCTCATTTCTGATAATTGGTACTGGCAAAAAGCCTTTATTCGGATCACTATTTGTCACAGAATTGACGCCAAGGAAACGCCGGCCTTAGGGCAAGATGAGCACCCAAATGAGATCCCGGTTGAACATTTTGGTGTCGCCACGGTCGTACCACCACCACCGTGCGGCCAATTTGAGAACCGCTCCCCCTGAACCAGAAAACCGGTCAATGTATATGCGCCCAATGAAACAGGCTATCTATTCGAGCCGCACCGCTGACAAGTTCGTCGTCCGCCTGCCAGACGGAATGCGTGAGCGCATTGCCGAGGTAGCGCGCAACCACCATCGCAGCATGAACTCCGAAATCATTGCACGCCTGGAACAAAGCCTTATCCAGGAAGGTGCATTGGGCGACGAGCTCAGCATGCGCCTGGACAGCCCTGAGCTGAGCCTGCACGAGCGGGAACTGCTGCAACGCTTCCGCCAACTCTCCCATCGCCAGCAGAACGCGCTGGTTGCCTTGATCGCCCACGACGTGGAAATGGCTGCAGACGCTTCCTGAGGTTTGCACCGACCACAAAAAAAGCCAGCTGCTGCTGGCTTTTTTGTGGTCGAAACATTCTGCACGCCCTCCCCCGTAGGAGCGGCCTTTGGTTCAAAGCAGGAACAGCGTAGCCAGGCCTAGGAAGATAAAGAACCCGCCGCTGTCGGTCACAGCGGTGATCATCACACTCGAGCCCATCGCCGGGTCGCGCCCCAGACGTGTCAGCGTCATCGGGATCAACACCCCCATCAGTGCGGCCAACAGCAGGTTCAGGGTCATCGCGGCGGTCATCACCAGGCCAAGCGACCAACTGCCATATAGCCAGAAGGCCACGGCACCAATCACTCCACCCCAGATCAGACCATTGAGCAGCGATACTGCCAGCTCCTTGCGCATCAACCGGCTGGTATTGCCGGGCGACACCTGATCCAGGGCCATGGCACGCACGATCATGGTGATGGTCTGGTTACCCGAGTTGCCACCGATACCCGCCACGATCGGCATCAATGCCGCCAGGGCGACCAGCTTCTCGATGGAGCCCTCGAACAGACCAATCACCCGGGAGGCCACGAAGGCGGTGATCAAGTTGATGGCCAGCCAGGCCCAACGGTTGCGCAGCGAACGCCAGACAGAGGCGAAGATATCCTCTTCCTCGCGCAGACCCGCCATGTTGAGCACTTCGCTCTCGCTTTCCTCACGGATCAGGTCGACCATTTCGTCGATGGTCAAACGGCCGATCAGGCGATCACTCTTATCGACCACCGGCGCGGAAACCAGGTCATAGCGCTCGAACGCCTGGGCGGCATCGTAGGCATCTTCCTCGGGGTGGAAAGTGACCGGGTCATTGGCCATGACTTCAGCGACTTTCTTTTCCGGGTCGTTGACCAGCAAGCGCTTGATGGGCAATACGCCCTTGAGGATGCCGTCGTAGTCGACCACGAACAGCTTGTCGGTATGGCCGGGCAGCTCCTTGAGCCGGCGCAGGTAGCGCAGCACCACTTCCAGGCTGACGTCCTCGCGGATAGTCACCATCTCGAAGTCCATCAGCGCACCGACTTGTTCCTCGTCGTAGCTCAGGGCTGAACGTACACGTTCGCGCTGCTGGGCATCGAGGCTCTCCATCAGTTCATGGACAACGTCGCGAGGCAGCTCCGGCGCCAGGTCGGCCAGCTCGTCAGCGTCCATTTCCTTGGCGGCAGCGAGCAGCTCGTGATCGTCCATGTCGGCGATCAGCGTCTGACGCACCGCGTCGGATACTTCCAGCAGGATGTCGCCGTCACGCTCGGAACGCACCAACTGCCAGACCGTCAGGCGGTCGTCCAGCGGCAGGGCTTCAAGGATGTAGGCGATGTCGGCGGGGTGCAGATCGTCGAGCTTGCGCTGCAGCTCGACCAGGTTCTGGCGGTGGACAAGGTTTTCCACCAGGTCGTGATGATGACCTTCCTGACGATGGGTCAGGTCCTCGACCACCCGTTGGCGCTGCAACAGTTCGATCACCTGGGCCAGGCGATCCTGCAGGCTCTCTTGGGCTTTCTTTACTTCGACTTCGGTCATAGGCGAACTCCACTCCCAGCAGCGGAGCACGCCGGGAGAATCAATCGGTCAGATCTAGCTTGGCAAATCGTGTTATCGAGTAACTACTGGGTAAGTCCATGGTGGTATTCCACAAGCCCCGGCGGGGCTGACGGGCGCAATCATACACTGCATCAGCTGTCAGATCGCTTAAAATTTTGGCCAGAACAATCGTTTGCGCGTTAAAGCTATGACAACGCTCGAAGCCATCAGTGCGACGGTGGCGCGGCGGAAAAAAGCACATCGCTTGCGCTGAGGATGCTTGGCTGTTGATGCAGCAGTTACAGCTGAGCTTAGTTCGACATCACTGACAAATCAGTGATAACGAAAAAGAAAAAGCCCGCTCATTGAGCGGGCTTTTTGGTGTGGCGGACTCAGGAGGATTCGAACCTCCGACCGCTCGGTTCGTAGCCGAGTACTCTATCCAGCTGAGCTATGAGTCCGTAGGTGGTATTTTTAGACCAGATTACCACTGGTTGATGAAGCTGCCTTGATTAACAAAACCGCCCCATTAAATGGCGGACTCAGGAGGATTCGAACCTCCGACCGCTCGGTTCGTAGCCGAGTACTCTATCCAGCTGAGCTATGAGTCCGTGTCTTGCCGCGCATTATAGTTCGCTGAATCGTTTTGCCAAGCACTTTTTCGTTTATTTTCAACGACTTAAGTGATTCGGCCAATTACAGCGCCCTACACGAAAAATGGCGGTGAAGGGGGGATTCGAACCCCCGATACCCTTATGAGGTATACTCCCTTAGCAGGGGAGCGCCTTCGGCCACTCGGCCACCTCACCGCAACACGGGGCGTATAATAACCAGACCCCTCCCCGTTTGCAAACCCTTTTTTGAAAAAAAATCGAGAAAAATTAAAGGGTTGGTTCTTCGTCCTTCTCTTTCTTGATCCGCAGGTAGATTTCCTCACGGTGAACGGCCACTTCCTTGGGCGCGCTCACACCGATACGCACCTGGTTGCCTTTGACCCCCAGGACCGTGACGGTGATTTCGCCGTCACCAATGATCAGGCTCTCGGCGCACCGACGAGTCAGAATCAACATAGCTTTCTCCTCAAGCAATTCAATCAGGGACAACAGTCTGTAGTAGGCTGGGCCGGCCATACATGGCACAAAACCCGGGTAAGCCACTGCACGAGGCAGGACAGGCGCCTGCGCAGCAGCCAGAAACGCGAAGGGCGCGGCAAGCCGCGCCCCTCCAGGCAGCGAGTTACTCGCTCTGTCGGGCAGGAGCGTCGAGTTCGAACGCGGTATGCAGCGCGCGAACGGCAAGCTCCAGGTACTTCTCTTCGATGACCACCGACACCTTGATTTCGGAGGTGGAGATCATCTGGATGTTGATGCTCTCCTTGGCCAGGGCTTCGAACATGCGGCTGGCAACACCTGCGTGGGAGCGCATGCCGACACCGACGATGGAAACCTTGGCGATGTTGGTGTCACCGATCACTTCACGCGCACCGATCTCGCGAGCAGTGTTTTCCAACACGCTGTGCGCCTTCTCGTATTCGTTGCGGTGTACGGTGAAGGTGAAGTCGGTGGTGTTATCGTGCGAGACGTTCTGCACGATCATGTCGACTTCGATATTCGCCGCGCTGATCGGGCCGAGGATCTTGAAGGCAACGCCCGGGGTATCCGGTACGCCACGAATGGTCAGCTTGGCCTCATCACGGTTGAAGGCGATACCGGAAATGATCGGCTGTTCCATGGATTCCTCTTCATCGATGGTAATGAGGGTACCCGGACCCTCCTTGAAGCTGTGCAGCACGCGCAGCGGGACGTTGTACTTGCCGGCGAACTCCACCGAACGGATCTGCAGCACCTTGGAGCCGAGGCTGGCCATTTCCAGCATCTCCTCGAAGGTGATCTTTTCCAGGCGCTGTGCCTGGGGCACTACCCGTGGGTCGGTGGTGTAGACGCCATCGACATCGGTGTAGATCTGGCATTCGTCGGCCTTGAGCGCCGCCGCCAGTGCCACACCGGTGGTGTCGGAGCCACCACGCCCGAGGGTGGTGATATTGCCGTGCTCGTCGACCCCCTGGAAGCCTGCCACCACAACCACGCGGCCGGCCTTGAGGTCGGCGCGGATCTTCTGGTCGTCGATCTGCAGGATACGCGCCTTGTTGTGCGCGCTGTCGGTGAGGATCCGCACCTGGTTGCCAGTGTAGGACACCGCCGGCACGCCACGCTTGATCAGGGCCATGGCCAGCAAGGCGATGGTCACCTGCTCGCCGGTCGAGACGATCACATCCAGCTCGCGTGGAACCGGCTTGTCGGTGATCTGCTTGGCCAGGTCGATCAGGCGATTGGTTTCTCCGCTCATGGCCGACAGCACCACCACCAGGTCGGTGCCTTGTTCGCGGAATTGCTTGACCTTGTCGGCAACCTGCTCGATCCGCTCGATGGAACCGACAGAGGTACCGCCAAATTTCTGTACGATCAACGCCATTTCAAAGGTGCCTCAGCCCTCAAGGGCCCCAAAAAACAATCCAACATGAAGGGGCAGCGACTAGACCGCTGCCCCTTCATCTCAAAGTCCCTGCTCGGCGAACGGCACGGCCAGGGCCAGGGCCTTGTCCAGCGCAGCGACGTCGACGCCACCACCCTGGGCCATGTCCGGGCGACCACCGCCCTTGCCGCCCACCGCAGCAGCGGCTTGCTTCATCAGATCGCCAGCCTTGAGTTGGCTGGAGAGGTCCTTGGTCACGCCGGCCACCAGCACGACCTTGCCCTCATGCTCGCTGCCCAGCAGGATCACTGCGTGGCCGAGCTTGTTCTTCAGCTGATCGACCAGGGCCAACAGGGCCTTGCCATCCTGACCATCCAGGCGTGCGGCAAGAACCTTGGCACCTTTGACCTCAACGGCCGCGTTGGAGAGATCGTCCCCGGCGGCGCTGGCGGCCTTGGCCTGCAGCTGCTCGAGCTGCTTTTCAAGCTGGCGGTTGCGCTCGAGCACAGCCGACAGCTTGTCGATCAGGTTGTCACGATTGCCCTTGACCAGCTGCGCGGCTTCCTTGACCTGCTCTTCGGCAGCGTTCAGGTAGGCCAACGCAGCGGCGCCGGTGACTGCTTCGATACGGCGCACGCCAGAGGCCACGCCGCCTTCGCTGATGATCTTGAACACGCTGATATCGCCGGTGCGCTTGGCATGGATACCACCGCACAGCTCCACCGAGAAATCGCCGCCCATGCTCAGCACGCGCACGGTATCACCGTACTTCTCGCCGAACAGGGCCGTGGCGCCCTTGCGCTTGGCGGTTTCGATATCGGTGATTTCGGTCTGCACCGCGGTGTTCTTGCGCACTTCGCGGTTGACGATCTCTTCCAAGGCCTTGATCTGCGCAGGCGTCACCGCCTCGAAATGGCTGAAGTCGAAACGCAGGCGCTGGCTGTCGACCAGCGAGCCCTTCTGCTGTACGTGCTCGCCCAGCACCTGACGCAGCGCTTCGTGCAGCAGGTGAGTGGCGGAGTGGTTCAGCGAGGTGGCGTGCTGCACATCGGCATCGACGTGGGCCTCGATCTGCGCACCCACGCTCAGCGCACCGCTGGCGACCACGCCGTGGTGCAGGAAGGCACCACCGGTCTTGGTGGTGTCGCGCACGTCGAAACGCACGGCGCCAGCCTGCAGGTAACCGGTATCACCGACCTGGCCGCCGGACTCGGCATAGAAAGGGGTGCGGTCCAGGACCACGACGCCCTGCTCGCCTTCGCCCAGTTGCTCGACGGCCTGGCCGTCCTTGTACAGGGCAACGACCTTGCCCTGCCCTTCGGTGGCGCTGTAGCCGAGGAACTCGGTGGCTACATCGACCTTGACCAGGCTGTTGTAGTCCATGCCGAAGGCGCTGGCGGAACGGGCACGCTCGCGCTGGGCCTCCATCTCGCGCTCGAAGCCGGCTTCGTCGATGGTCAGCTCGCGCTCACGGGCGATATCGGCGGTCAGGTCCATCGGGAAACCGTAGGTGTCGTACAGTTTGAACACCACGTCACCCGGCACTACATCGCCCTTGAGCTGGGCCAGGTCCTGCTCGAGGATGCGCAGGCCCTGCTCGAGGGTCTTGGCGAACTGCTCTTCCTCGGTCTTGAGCACGCGCTCGATGTGCGCCTGTTGGGCCTTGAGTTCCGGGAAGGCTTCACCCATCTCGGCCACCAGGGCAGCGACGATCTGGTAGAAGAAGCTGCCCTTGGCGCCCAGCTTGTTACCGTGGCGGCAGGCACGACGAATGATGCGACGCAGCACGTAGCCACGGCCTTCGTTGGACGGCAGCACGCCGTCGGCGATCAGGAAGCCGCAGGAACGGATGTGGTCGGCGACGGCCTTCAGCGAAGGTTGGTCGTCATTGCTGCAGCCGATGGCCTTGGCCGCAGCCGACAGCAGGTTGCGGAACAGGTCGATCTCGTAGTTCGAATGCACGTGCTGCATGACCGCACTGATGCGTTCCAGGCCCATGCCGGTGTCCACCGACGGCGCCGGCAGCGGGTGCAGCACGCCATCTGCGGTGCGGTTGAACTGCATGAAGACGTTGTTCCAGATCTCGATGTAGCGGTCGCCGTCTTCTTCCGGCGAGCCGGGTGGGCCGCCCCAGATGTCCGCCCCGTGGTCGTAGAAGATCTCGGTGCAAGGGCCGCAGGGGCCGGTGTCGCCCATGGTCCAGAAGTTGTCGGACGCGTACGGGGCGCCTTTGTTGTCGCCGATGCGCACCATGCGCTCGGCCGGCACGCCGATTTCCTTGGTCCAGATGTCGTAGGCTTCGTCGTCACTGGCATAGACGGTGACCCAGAGCTTTTCCTTCGGCAGGTTCAGCCATTTGTCGGAGGTCAGGAAGGTCCAGGCGAAGGTGATCGCGTCGCGCTTGAAATAGTCGCCGAAGCTGAAGTTGCCCAGCATTTCGAAGAAGGTGTGATGGCGCGCGGTATAGCCGACGTTTTCCAGGTCGTTGTGCTTGCCGCCGGCGCGTACGCACTTCTGGCTGCTGACAGCCCGGGTGTAGGCGCGCTTTTCCTGGCCGAGGAAGCAGTCCTTGAACTGGTTCATGCCGGCATTGGTAAACAGCAGGGTCGGGTCATTGCCCGGGATCAGGGAGCTGGAGGCGACTCGAGTGTGCCCCTGCTCCTCGAAGAAGCGAAGGAAGGCTTCACGGATTTCTGCGCTTTTCATTAGGTTCTTCCACGGAAACGGCGGCCGTTACGGCAAACACGTCGAATCGACGAAACGACGGCAAAGGGCCGCATTATATCGGTCCTGCTGGCTCGGTGCAGTGGGTTTGTGCGACAGAAATCGTCGTTTGGACGGATTTTCGGGTCGACGCGAGCAAAAGCATGACCGGGATGCTAAAGCCAGCCTTTCGCTACTGGCAAGCGCATTACCGCCCCGGGCACAAGAAAATGGTGCCAGGGGGATCAAAAAGGCCTTTATGGGCGTATTGGGATCCAAAATAGTCATTAGACGGCAAGCCGCCCTCACCTTTGCGGGAGCGGCGGCCCGACTTGCCCCGCGATCAAAGGCGAAGCCCTGCCAGGTGATGTGATATCGGGCCCGACCCAATCGCGGGACAAGCCCGCGCCTACAGGCTCAGCCCAGACGTTGCCCGGAGTCCGGCACGATCAGGATCCCAGCCCGTAATCCATTCCTGACCTTGGGGTTGGGGAAGATGATACGCGCGCCCTCCTCCTCGACGATCCAACGCATCTCGGCCAGATCCTCGGCCAGCAGGTAGCCTTTGCTCAGCTCGGAGAAGTTCTCGATATCCGCCGGCAGGTGCAGGTGGAAGCTGTCGCTGTGCTTGATGATTTCCCGGGCAACGCTGAACAGTTGCAGGCCATCGAGGTTGTTGTCCCCCTCTGGCTCGGTCCCTTCGATGATCTGCACCAGGCGCGTCTGCAGGCGGTCGAGATTCACCTGCTGGTTCTGCCCGAACGGCCGTGCCTTGCCCAGCTCCAGGGTGAAGGCCTCGACCTCCAGCTGCTCGTAGGTGAAGGCACTGAAAGTGATCGACGACTTGCTTTGCAGCAACACCGCCTCCATGCCGGCGGCGCGCAACCGCGCCAGCTCATGCCGGGAATGCTGACGCCCTTCCTTATAAGGGTACAGAGCGAACTGTTCGATCTTCGAGCCACGGATCGCCGTGTGCAGGTCGTAGTGCAGGCGGGTGCGTCCAGGCAGGCTGAAGAACACCCGGGCGAACTGTTCCAGCTCCGCCGCGCGCAAGGCCTCGGCGCCACTGGAAAGCTCATGGCGGCCATTGAACAGGCGGTTGATGTCCTGCTCGACGAAACGCTCGCCCTTGCGGATGGCCTCAGGGTTGCCGAACAGGAACAGGACCCGCGCACGGGGCTTGATCTCGCCTCGCGCCACGCCGTGCAACAGTTCGTCAAGCAATTCGATGGGCGCAGTCTCGTTGCCATGAATGCCTGCCGAGAGCAGCAGGTCCAACCCAGTGTCCTTGCCCTCGGGCGGGCGTACCTCGAGGGCGCCCTCGCCCAGCCAGCGCAAACGCACGCCGCCAACGGTCACTTGCGTCTTCTCGGCCGGTTCATGGTCGGCCAGGGTCAGGTCAAGCAGTTTTCCGAGGGCGAGCATAGGGCGTTTCCTTAGTGATGGTGACCGCAATCCGGACCATGCACGTGGTCGTCGTCACCGACTTCGGCAGGTTCCATTTCCAGTTGCAGGCTGACCAGGTTGGTGGCCATGGGACGCAGCAGCAAGTTGGCGTACTCGGTATCACCGTCCTCGACGTCGACGCCGATCAGCAGCTGGCCGCGGCCGTCCTGCTGGATCCATACCTCCTTGCCTTGCCAGACCACCGCAAAGCGGGTGCAGGAGGTTTCCAGCTGGGTGCCGTCGTTGTCTTCAAGGATCAGCCGCAGGGCATCGGACATTACAAGTTCTCTCTTCAAGGTTGGCGTTGGAACGGATAGACCGAGCCCAGCTTCAGGATCCGGGTCAGTTCATCCAGGGCCGTACGGCATTCGTCCAGCAGCTGCGGGTCGGCCAGGTCCGCCTCGCCCAGGCGATCGCGGTAGTGCTTGTCGACCCACTGGACCAAGGTGTCGTACAGCGGCGCGGTCATGATAACGCCTTGATTGACCGCCGCCAGCTCATTGTCCTTCAAGGCCACGCGCAACCGCAGGCAGGCCGGGCCGCCACCGTTCTGCATGCTCTGCTTGAGGTCGAACACCTTGACCTCCTTGACCGGGCCGCCCTGGCTGGTCAATTGCCCCAGGTAGGACCAGACGCGCTCGTTGTTGCGGCACTCCTCCGGCACCACCAGCAGCATGGAGCCGTCCTCGCGGCTGAGCAGCTGGCTGTTGAACAGGTAGGAGCGCACCGCGTCTTCCACCGTCACCGCCGCGCGAGGCACACGGATCGCCTGGAAGTTACCGCCCTTGGTGGCCAGTTTAGCCTGCAACTGGCCAAGCACCGCGTCGGTCTCGAGGAAGGCATCCTCGTGGTAGAACAGCACTTCACCGTTGCCCACCGAGATCACGTCGTTGTGGAACACGCCTTGGTCGATCACCGCCGGGTTCTGTTGAGCGTAGACCACACCGTCGTCGGCGAGCCCGTGCAAGCGCGCCACCGCCTGGGAAGCCTCGAGGGTCTGGCGTGCCGGATACTTCTGCGGCGCAGGGTAGCGGCTGTCGAAGGCGCTGCGGCCATAGACGAAGAATTCCACCCCAGGCTCGCCATAGGTGCGACAGAACCGCGTGTGGTTGGCCGCGCCTTCGTCACCGAACTGGGCCACCGCCGGCAGGGCTTCGTGATGAGCGAAATGCCTTTCGTCCGCGAACATGGCACCCAGCACACGGCTGGTGGTCGGGTGCTCGATACTGCGGTGGTACTTGCAGTTGAGGTTGGCGGCGGTGAAATGCACCCGGCCATCAGCGGTGTCGGCGCTCGGGCTGACCGTGGCGGCGTTGGCCACCCACATGCTCGAAGCCGAGCAACTGGCTACCAGCAGCGGCATGGCGTCCTTGGCGGCGCGGCGGATCACTTCGGCATCGCTGCCGGTAAAGCCCAGGCGACGCAGGGCGGCCACATCCGGGCGTTCCTGCGGCGCCAGCACGCCCTGCTTGAAGCCCATGTCGGCCAAGGCTTTCATTTTTGCCAGGCCTTGACGCGCCGCCTCACGCGGGTTGGACTGCTGCTGGCTGTTGCTCTGCGAAGCCACGTTGCCGTAGGACAGGCCGCCGTAGTTGTGGGTCGGCCCCACCAGGCCATCAAAATTCACTTCGTAGGATTTCATCGGCAAGGCTCCGAGACCTGTTGTTATAGGGTGACGCCCGGCGTCAGGGTCGCCGGCAGGGTGAGGCTGGCGGTTTCCAGCGAGGCCACCGGGTAGGCGCAGTAGTCGGCAGCGTAGTAAGCGCTGGCGCGATGGTTGCCGCTGGCGCCCACGCCGCCGAACGGCGCGCTGCTCGCGGCGCCGGTCAACTGCTTGTTCCAGTTGACGATGCCTGCGCGACTGCGCAGCCAGAAATACTGGTAGCGCGCACGCGAGTCCGACAGCAGCCCGGCGGCCAGGCCGTACTGGGTATTGTTGGCTTCATCGATGGCCGCCTCGAAATCGGCGTAGCGGATCACCTGCAGCAGCGGGCCGAAGAACTCTTCGTCCGGGCGCTCGCCCACGGCGGTCACGTCGAGGATGCCCGGGGTCAGCAAGGCGGCGTCGGCCTGGGGCTGGGTCATCTCCAACAGCGCCACGGCGCCCTTGCCCACCAGCTCGGCCTGGGCGGCCATGAGCGCGCGGGCGGCCTGCAGGGAGATCACCGACCCCATGAAGGGCGCCGGCTGCTGGTCGAACGCGCCGACACTGATGCTGCGGCTGACCTCGACCAGGCGCTGGATCAGCGCGTCACCCCAGGCACCTTGCGGCACCAGCAGGCGGCGGGCGCAGGTGCAGCGCTGGCCTGCGGAAATGAACGCCGACTGAACGATGGTGTAGACCGCCGCATCCACGTCCTGGACTTCGTCCACCACCAGCGGGTTGTTGCCGCCCATCTCCAGCGCCAGGATCTTGTCCGGGCGCCCGGCGAACTGCTGGTGCAGCAGGTTGCCGGTACGGCTGGAGCCGGTGAAGAACAGGCCATCGATTCCCGGGTTCGCGGCCAGGGCCACTCCCGTCTCGCGGCCACCCTGGACCAGGTTCAGCACACCGGCCGGCAGCCCGGCCTCGATCCAGCACTTGACGGTCAGCTCAGCCACCTTGGGGGTCAGCTCGCTGGGCTTGAATACCACACAGTTACCCGCTAGCAGCGCCGGCACGATATGCCCGTTGGGCAGGTGCCCCGGGAAGTTGTAAGGGCCGAACACGGCCACCACGCCATGGGGCTTGTGTCGCAGCACGGCAGTGGCGTCGGCCAGCGGCCCGCTCTTTTCGCCGGTGCGCTCGCGGTAGCTCTGCACCGAGATGGCTACCTTGTTGACCATGCTGGTGACTTCGGTGGCCGATTCCCACAAGGGCTTGCCGGTTTCCTCACCAATGCAATGGGCCAGTGCGTCCGCATTGGCCTTGAGCTTGTCGGCGAAGGCTTCCAGCACGCTGATACGCGTATCCAGGCTCAGTTGCGCCCAGGCCGGGAAGGCCTGGCGCGCCGCCTGCACGGCGGCCTGCACCTGCGCTTCGTCGGCGCCCAGCCCCTCCCAGACCACGGCCTGGGTGACGGGATTGAGCGATTGCAGAGCCTGGCCCTGCCCGGCCTGCCATTGGCCGGCGATGTAATGGGTCGTCATTTACTGGGCCTCCCGGCTGGCGGACAGCGGCACGGCGCGCACATTGTCGCCGGCGCCCAGGCGCAGGCGCTTGGCGGTCTGGGGGTCGACCACCAGGGTGCCAGCTGCCAGGCGCGCAGGTGCGGCGGTGATGCGGCAGTCCTCGCGCTTGCGGTTATGGATGAGATAAGGGGTGGCGTCATCGCCCGGCGTGCCAACGGCCAGCACCAGGGTCTGGCTTTCACGCACGGCACGGATCTTCGAGGTTTCGCATTCGATGGCAGGGCCTGCGTCGAAAATGTCGACGTAGCCCTGGTAGCTGAAGCCTTCGCGCTTGAGCATGGCCAGGGCAGGCTCGGTATCGGTGTGCACTCGGCCGATGACGTTGCGCGCGGCCTCCGACAGGAAGCAGGTGTACAACGGGAACTTGGGCATCAGTTCGGCAATGAACGACTTGTTGCCCACACCGGTCAGGTAGTCGGCCTGGCCGAATTCCATCTTGAAGAAATGTCGCCCCAGGCTCTCCCAGAACGGTGAACGGCCATGCTCGTCGGACATGCCGCGCATCTCGGCGATGATCTTGTTGCCGAACAGTTCCGGGAATTCGGCGATGAACAGCATGCGCGCCTTGGACAGCAGGCGGCCATTGAGGCCAGTGCGGTAGTCGCTGCGCAGGAACAGCGAGCACAGCTCGGAGTTGCCGGTCAGGTCGTTGGCCAGGAACAGAGTAGGGATCTCGCGGTAGATCTTGAGCTCCTGGGAAGCGCTGACGGTCAGGCCGACGCGGTAGTTGTACCAGGGCTCGCGCAGGCCGACGGCGCCGGCGATGGCGCAGATGCCGACCACCAGGCCTTCGTCGTTCTCCAGTACGAACAGGTAGTCGGTGTCGGCACGCTCGGCTTCGCCACGGAAGCTCTTCTCGGCCCAGCCGACCCGGTGCCCGAGGCGGTCCTCGTTGGCCGGCAAGGTGGTCAGGCCGGTGCCAGTGCTGCGTGCCAATTCGATCAGCGCGGGTAGGTCGCTGCTGCGTACGGGACGAACGATCATGCTATCTCCTTGTGCGGCGGCCTGTGCCTGCCGCGAATCTCTCGATACCGCCCCGAGGGGCTCAGGCGGCGACCAGGCGCACGCTGCCACCTTCACCGACACCCAGGGCATCGGCGGCTTCACGCGTCAGGCTGACCGGCTTGCCTGGCACCCAGTCCAGCTCCAGCAATACCGCGCGGTAGTCCTGCAACTGGCCGTTGCACACCAGGTAGGCGCGCCCACCCTTGATCGGGCTGTCGTCGAGCTTGACCGGCACCACCCGGCTCTGGGCGATCGAGCGAATGCCCGAGGTGCGTGCGTGCAGGGTCGGGCCACCGTCGAAGATGTCGATGTAGTGCTCGGTCTCGAAGCCTTCGCGCATGAGGATGTCGAAGGTGATCTGCGCCCGCGGGTGGACCTGGCCCATGGCTTCCTGGGCTTCGTCCGCCAACAACGGCACGTAGATCGGGTAGTGAGGCATCAGCTCGGCGAGGAAAGTACGGCTCTTCAGGCCGCACAGGCGCTCGGCGTCGGCATAGTTGAGGTCGAAGAAGTTGCGGCCGATGGCATCCCAGAACGGCGACTCGCCCTGCTCGTCGCTGTAGCCGACGATCTCGGTGACCACCGAATCGGCGAAACGCTCGGGGTGCGAGGCCATGAACAGCAGGCGGCCACGGGAATTGAGCTCAGCCCAGCTGCTGTTCACCAGTTCCGGCAGGACATAGAAGCTGGTCAGCAGGCTGTTGCCGGTCAGGTCGTGACACAGCGACAACACATGGATCTTGTTGTGGATCTTCAGCTCGCGCGAGGCGTGCACGAAGGTCTCGTTGCGAAAGCTGTAGAACGGCTCGGAATAGCCTGCCGAGGCGACGATCGCCGAGCAGCCGGCGAGCTTGCCGGTCTCACTGTCTTCGAGCACGAAGAAATAGCTTTCCTCGCCGTTGAAGCTCACTTCGGCAGCGAAGGACGTTTCCGAGGCGGCGATCTTATCGCCCAGGCGACCGGCGTCGTCCGGCAGCGAGGTGACACCAATGGGGCTGTCGGCAGCCATGCGCTGCACTTCGTTCAGGTCCGCCATTTGCGCGGGGCGCATCACCAGCATGGTGTCACTCCTTTGGGAAAACAGGCCGACAGGTCGGCACGGAAAAACGACGGGCGCGCTGTCTCGTTGCAACATGGGCGCCCGCACTGGAATTCTGGTATCGCCGCCCCTGGCCAAGGTCAGGCGCGGCGAAGGGACCGCAGGGCTGTCAGCCCTGGGTCAGCTTGGCCACGGCGCGTTCGAAGCGCGCCAGGCCTTCGTCGATGTCGGCATCCTCGACCACCAGGCTCGGAGCGAAGCGCACCACGTCCGGGCCGGCCTGCAGGACCATCACGCCCTCTTTCTCGGCGGCATTGAGAATGTCCTTGGCCTTGCCTTTCCAGGCATCGCTGAGCACGCAGCCGATCAGCAGGCCGACGCCACGAACCTGGGTGAACAGGCCGGACTGCTGGCCGATCTTCTCCAGGCGGGCCTTGAAGCGCTCATGCTTGGCCTTGATGCCCGCGAGGGTTTCCGGGGTGTTGACCACATCCAGCACCGCACAGGCCACGGCGCAGGCCAGCGGGTTGCCGCCATAGGTGGTGCCGTGGGTACCGACGGCCAGGTGCTTGGCAAGGTCGGTGGTGGTCAGCATGGCGCCGATCGGGAAGCCGCCGCCCAGGCTCTTGGCGCTGGTCAGGATGTCCGGCGTAACGCCGTAGTGCTGATAGGCGTACAGCGAACCGGTACGGCCAACACCGGTCTGCACTTCGTCGAAGATCAGCAGGGCGTTGTGTGCGTCGCACAGCTTGCGAGCGCCTTCCAGGTAGGCTTTGTCGGCCGGTACTACACCGCTCTCGCCCTGGATCGGCTCGATCACCACAGCGCAGGTCTTGTCGGAGATCTGTGCCTTGAGCGCTTCCAGGTCGTTGTACGGCACGTGGCTGATGCCGGTGATCTTCGGGCCAAAGCCGTCGGAATACTTGGGCTGGCCACCAACGCTGACGGTGAACAGGGTGCGACCGTGGAAACTGTTCACGGTGGCGATGATCTCGTGCTTCTCGGGGCCGAAGCGGTCGTGGGCGACGCGACGGGCCAGCTTGAAGGCAGCCTCGTTGGCCTCGGCGCCGGAGTTGCAGAAGAAAGCGCGCTCGGCGAAGGTCGCGTCCACCAGTTTGTGGGCCAGGCGCAGGGCCGGCTCGTTGGTGAAGACGTTGGATACGTGCCAGAGGGTATTGGCCTGTTCGGTCAGGGCCTTGACCAGCGCAGGGTGGCAATGGCCCAGGGCGTTGACCGCGATACCGCCGGCAAAGTCGATCAGCTCGCGACCGGACTGGTCCCAGACGCGGGAGCCCTCGCCTCGCACAGGAATGAAGGCCGCCGGAGAATAGTTGGGAACCATGACCTGGTCGAAATCGGCACGTTGCACCGGGGCTTGCTCAACGGACATCTGAGTCTCCTGAAGAGGAACGCTGGCCTGGAAGTGGCGAGCGATGAGGGGATTGTAAGGACTGATCGACGCCTGTCCTTGCTGCCAGGCGACAACTTGTTACAGCGCTAAACCTTGTTTTACAGAGGTTTTCGGCAATGCGACAAACACTGTCGCAATCGCGCAGTGTACGGGAGAGAGGGGGATGGGTGAACGGGTGTTCACGGGGAATTGCAGGTGGTGGGTGTAGGATGGAGGGCGTTGCTGTTGCGATCTTCGCCCAAGCGCCAAACCCAAGGCATACACTCCAGGCCACCCTCCCTTCAGCCTTTCTCCGCCGGCGCCGAACTCAACTCGAACGGGCTGCTGCTGCGTCGCTGGTTGCGGTCTTCTCGTGGCGTTGCGCCAAAGAAGTTACGGTAGGCGCTGGAGAAGTGCGGCCCTGAGGAGAACCCGCACGACAACCCGATCTGGATGATCGACTTGCTGGTCTGCATCAACATCTGCCGCGCCTTGTTCAAGCGCAGCTCCAGGTAGTACTGGCTCGGTACGCGGTTGAGGTATTGCTTGAAGATCCGCTCCAACTGGCGGCGGGACACGCAGACATGCTGGGCGATCTCGTCGGTGGTCAGCGGCTCTTCGATGTTCGCCTCCATCAACAGCACCGCCTGGGTCAGCTTCGGATGGCTGGAGCCCAGGCGATTCTGCAGCGGAATACGCTGGCGCTCGCCTCCCTCGCGAATACGCTCGACCACAAGCTCTTCAGACACTGCCCCAGCCAGCTCCGCCCCGTGATCACGGGCCAGCACCGCCAGCAGCAGATCGGTCACGGCCATGCCACCACACGCGGTCAGGCGGTCACGATCCCAGTCGAACAAGTGGCTGGTGGCGATGACCTTGGGGAAGCGCTCAGCGAAGTCATCCTGCCAACGCCAGTGCACCGCCGCCCGGTAACCATCCAGCAGGCCCAGCGCCGCCAACGGATACACCCCGGCGGACAATCCGCCGATCATGCAGCCACTGCGCGCCAGATGCTTGAGCGCAGCGGACAACGCCGCTCCCATGGCCGAGGGCGGCTCGTCCGCCAGCAGAAACAACTTGTGACAGCCTTCCAGGCGGCCATTCCACGGCTCGCCAGGCAAGCGCCAGTCACCGTCCGGGCCGGCATCGGCCTGAAGGAAGGTCAATTCGTAGACCACATCCGGGTGAACCCGCTGGGCCACCCGCAACACTTCCTCGGCCAACGCCAGGGTCAGCGGCCGAGTGCTCGGCCAGATGAGAAATCCGATTCGCTGGGTGGTCATAGGGCGTGGTCCGAAACCTGGGGTCGTTCGAGTCTGTGGCGCCGGGTCAAGCTGCACCTCGCAGCGCAGCATGCCCTATTCTGGTGCAAAGGTGCAGCCTTTACTTCAGGCTGCCGGAGAGAAACTGCTTGAGTCGCTCCGACTGCGGATTGACCAGCACTTCGCGCGGATTGCCGCGCTCTTCCACCAGGCCCTTGTGCAGGAATACCAACTGGTTGGACACCTCGCGGGCAAAGCCCATCTCATGGGTTACCACGACCATGGTCCGGCCTTCCTGAGCCAGCGACTGCATGACCTTGAGCACATCGCCGACCAGCTCCGGGTCCAGGGCCGAAGTCGGCTCGTCGAACAGCATCACCTCAGGCTCCATGGCCAGGGCACGGGCGATCGCCACGCGCTGCTGCTCGCCACCGGACATGTGCCCTGGGAAGGCATCCTTGCGGTGAGCCACACCGACCTTGTTCAGGTAGTGCTCGGCCTTTTCCAGCGCCTCCTTCCTGCTCACGCCCAGCACATGTACCGGCGCCTCGATCACGTTCTCCAACGCGGTCATGTGCGACCACAGGTTGAAGTGCTGGAACACCATCGACAGGCGCGAACGCATGCGTTGCAGCTGCTTGGGGTCGGCGGCCTTCAGCGCACCGTCTTTGCCGGCCACCAGCTTGAGCTCTTCGTTGTTGAGCAGGATCTTGCCGGCATGCGGCTGCTCGAGCAGGTTGATGCAGCGCAGGAAGGTCGACTTGCCCGAACCACTGGAGCCGATGATGCTGATCACATCGCCCGCCTTGGCTTCGAGCGAGACGCCCTTGAGCACCTCATGGCTGCCGTAGCGCTTGTGCAGGTCTTGGACTTGGAGTTTGTACATGCTGTCGGTTCTCACAGAGCGTTCAGTGCTTGCGCGGCGCCAGGTAGCTGAGCCAGCGGCGTTCGGCCATCTTGAACAGGCGCACGAGGATGAAGGTCAGGCACAGGTAGAACACGCCCGCCGTGATGTAGGCCTCGAAAGGCAGGTAGTACTGGGCATTGACGGTACGCGCCGCGCCCGTGATGTCGATCAGGGTAACGATCGACGCAAGGCTGGTGGTCTGCAGCATCATGATCACTTCGTTGCTGTACTGCGGCAACGCCCGGCGCAGGGCCGAGGGCAACAGGATGCGCCGGTACATCTTCATGCGCGACATGCCCATCGCCTTGGCCGCTTCGATCTCGCCGTGGGGCGTGGCCCGCAGGCTACCGGCGATGATCTCGGCAGTGTAGGCACTGGTGTTCACCGCAAAGGCCAGGCAGGCGCAGAAGGTCGCACTGGACAGCCAAGGCCAGAACATACTTTCACGCACGGCCTCGAACTGGGCCAGGCCGTAGTAGATCAGGAACAGCTGCACCAACATCGGTGTGCCACGGATGACGTACGTATAAAGCCACGCGAGCAGGTTCACCACCGGCTGCTTGGACACGCGCATCAGGCCCAGCGGGATGGCCGCCAGCAGGCCGAAGAGCAGCGACAGCGCCAGCAGCTTCAAGGTGGTCAGCAGCCCGCCCAGGTACAGCGGCATGGCCTCCCAGATGACGTTGTAGTCGAAGATCATAGTTCAGCCGCCTTTACGCCCACCGAATAGCGTCGTTCGAGGTACTTCAGGGCCACCAGCGAGACGCTGGTGAGCACCAGGTACAAGGCCGCCACCGCCAGGAAGAAGGTGAAAGGCTCGCGGGTGGCGTCGGCCGCCTGCTTGGCCTTGAACATCATGTCCTGCAGGCCGACCACCGAGATCAGCGCCGTGGCCTTGGTCAGTACCAGCCAGTTGTTGGTGAAACCAGGGATCGCCAGGCGAATCATCTGCGGCACCATGATGCGGAAGAACACCTGCCGGCTGCTCATGCCATAGGCCACGCCCGCCTCGGCCTGGCCCTTGGGAATACCCAGGAAGGCACCCCGGAAGGTTTCCGAGAGGTAAGCACCAAAGATGAAGCCCAGGGTGCCGACACCCGCCACGAACGGGTTCAAATCGATGTAGTCTTCGTAGCCGACCAGCGGCGCGACGCGGTTGATCACATCCTGGCCGCCATAGAAGATCAGCAGGATCAGCACCAGGTCAGGAATGCCACGGATCACCGTGGCATACATATCGCCCAGCCAGGCCAGCCAGCGCACTGGCGACAAGCGCAGCGCCACGCCGATCAGGCCGAGCACGATGGCCAGGGCCATCGACGACAGGGCGAGCTGCAGCGTCAGCCACGCCCCGTCGAGGATGACTGCCCCGTAGCCTTTCAACATGATTGGGATTCCTCGGGACTTGGAATGAAAAATGGTGCAAACCTCAGAGCCTCTGCTGTTTGCACCATTGCACAGGTGAAACCCGACGTCTTACTGAGCTTCAGGCCCGTAGATGTCGAAGTTGAAGTACTTGTCCTGGATCTGCTTGTACTTGCCGTTGGCACGAATCGCATCGATCGCGGCATTGATGCGCTCGCGATTGGCGTTGTCGCCCTTGCGCACAGCGATGCCGACGCCATCACCGAAGTACTTCACATCGGTGAACGATGGGCCCACGAAGGCAAAGCCCTTGCCGGCGTCGGTCTTGAGGAAGCCGTCTTCGAGCAGGGTCGCGTCGGCCACGGTGCCATCCAGGCGACCGGCGGCGACATCCAGGTAGATTTCGTTCTGGGTGCCGTAAGGCACGACGGTGGCCCCCTTCGGCGCCAGGACTTCCTTGGCGAAGCGGTCGTGGATCGAACCGCGCTGCACGCCGATCTTCTTGCCCTTGAGCTCAGCCAGGCTTTCGCTGACGGTGGTGCCTTCCTTCATGACCAGGCGTGCCGGGGTCAGGTAGTAGCGCTTGGTGAAGTCGACCGACTTCTTGCGGTCGTCGGTGATCGACATGGACGACAGGATGGCGTCGATCTTGCGCACCTTCAGCGCCGGGATCAGGCCGTCGAACTCCTGCTCGACCCAGGTGCACTTGGCTTTCATCTCTTCGCACAGGGCGTTGCCGATGTCGTAGTCGAAGCCGGCGATGCTGCCGTCCGGTTGTTTGAAGGCGAAGGGTGGATAGGCGGCCTCGATACCGATCTTCAACGGTTTTTCATCGGCCTGCGATACCAGGGAAAACACGGACAGCGCCAGGGCGCCAAGCAGTGCGAGCTTCTTCATCAGGTAACTCCATCGGTACAGGGCAATACAAGGCAGTTGTAACGGCTGCCCGACATGCGAATGGGTACAACGCGAGCCGCGCAGGGTTCGACCAAGGTCGCAGACCACGAGCGAGTGAGTGGCATTTTAGCGACAGCCCCGTGGTCGATATTTCTTCAAAGCGACAACTAGTTACAGAAGCGCCTGAAACCGCGGCGGGCGATATTGACAGCTCCAGCAAAATATGCAAGAGCAAAAGAAAAATAACCTATAAGCCAAGCAATAAGTGGACCTATTATTGGCAAAGCCTTGTATTCCGGCAAGTCCAGCGTGGCGGGATGCAAAAAATCCTACAGCTTCGCACTGAAATAGCACATGAATGTTTCGGCTCGCCCCGCTTCTGTGCGAAACGGGTGACAGGAAAGGTTACCGATGCAAGTCGGGTAACAGCATTCAAGTAAAGCAAAAACCCCGCCGGTTGCCCGGCGGGGTTCAAGGGAGAACTTGGATTGCCTTGCGGGCCCAATCGCGGAACACGCGCCCCCACAGGATACGAATGTGGGGGCTTGCCCCGCGATCAAGGCGCCCAGCGGCCTCGACTCAGGCCGATGCCAGGCTCATCGCCTTGTGGGTATCGATCAGGTGCTGCACCACTCCAGGGTCGGCCAGGGTCGAGATATCCCCCAGCGCATCGTATTCCCCGGTAGCGATCTTGCGCAGGATACGCCGCATGATCTTGCCCGAACGGGTCTTCGGCAGCCCGGGTGCCCATTGGATGACATCCGGCGAAGCGATCGGGCCGATCTCCTTGCGCACCCAGTTCTTCAGCTCCAGGCGCAACGCCTCGCTCGGCTCCACGCCAGCATTGAGGGTGACGTAGACATAGATGCCCTGCCCCTTGATGTCGTGCGGCACGCCCACCACCGCCGCCTCGGCGACCTTGGCATGGGCCACCATGGCGCTCTCGATCTCAGCGGTGCCCATGCGGTGGCCGGACACGTTGAGCACGTCATCGACACGGCCAGTGATCCAGTAGTAGCCATCCTCGTCACGACGGGCACCGTCACCGGTGAAGTACATGCCACGGAAGGTCTTGAAGTAGGTGTCGACGAAGCGGTCATGGTCGCCGTACAGCGAGCGCGACTGGCCCGGCCAGGAATCCAGGATCACCAGGTTGCCTTCGGCCGCCCCCTCGATCAGGTTGCCCAGGTTGTCCACCAGCGCCGGCACCACACCGAAGAACGGGCGCGTGGCCGAGCCTGGCTTGAGGCCCGTAGCCCCTGGCAGCGGGCTGATCAGGATGCCGCCGGTTTCGGTCTGCCACCAGGTATCGACGATCGGGCAGCGCGCCTTGCCCACGGTCTGGTAGTACCAGTTCCAGGCCTCGGGGTTGATCGGCTCGCCCACCGAACCCAACAGACGCAGGCTGGAGCCGTCGGCACCTTCGACCGCGGCCTGCCCTTCGGCCATCATGGCGCGGATGGCGGTCGGTGCGGTGTAGAGGATATTGACCTGGTGTTTGTCGATGATCTTCGACACGCGAGTGATGTCCGGGTAGTTCGGCACACCTTCGAACAAGAGCGTGGTGGCGCCGTTGGCCAGCGGGCCGTAGACGATGTAGCTGTGGCCGGTAACCCAGCCCACATCGGCGGTGCACCAGTAGACTTCGCCAGGGCGGTAGTCGAATACGCGCTCGTGGGTCAGCGCGGCATAGACCAGGTAGCCGCCAGTGGTGTGCAGCACGCCCTTGGGCTTGCCGGTGGAACCGGAGGTATAAAGGATGAACAGCGGCTCCTCGGCACCCATTTCCTTCGGCGCGCAGTGGCTGGAGGCCACTTTCATCAGGTCTTCGTACCAGATGTCGCGATGCTGGTGCCAGGCGATGTCGCCACCGGTGCGCTTGCACACGATGATCTTCTGCACGCTGCTGGTTTCAGGGTTGGTCAGGGCCAGGTCGACGTTGGCCTTGAGCGGGGTACGACGGCCGCCGCGCACGCCTTCGTCGGCAGTGATCACCACCTTGGAGCGGCAATCGATGATGCGCCCGGCCAGGGCCTCCGGCGAGAAGCCGCCGAACACCACCGAGTGGATCGCGCCGATGCGCGCGCAGGCCAGCATGGCCACCACGGCTTCCGGGATCATCGGCATGTAGATGGTCACCACGTCGCCACGGTGCACGTCCTGGCCACGCAGGGCGTTGGCGAACTTGCAGACTTGCTCGTGGAGTTCGCGGTAGGTGATGTTGCGGCTTTCGGAAGGGTCGTCGCCTTCCCAGATGATGGCGACCTGGTCGCCACGCTCTGCCAGGTGACGGTCCAGGCAGTTATAGGAAACGTTCAGAGTGCCATCAGCGAACCATTTGATATCGACATGATGATCGTCGAAGGAGGTCTGCTTGACCTTGGTGAAGGGCTTGATCCAGTCCAGGCGCTGAGCCTGCTCGCGCCAGAAGCCGTCCGGGTTGATCACCGACTGCTGGTACATGGCCTTGTAGGTGGCCTCGTCGGTCAGCGTCTTGGCTGCTACCTCGGGACGAACGGGATACAGTGGAGCCGCACTCATCTGTTTTACCTCGGTGTAATAGTTGTTTTTGTATGGAAACGTTTGTAACTGTACCAGAGCGTGAAAAACCATTCGACGTTGGTAGTAGCGAAACACGGCTTTTCCTACAAAGCCTTACACAATGGCTCTAGCCCAAGGCCTACAGGGCAGGCGCACGCAAATTCGAGCACGCGACCAAAGGGATTGTTACCGATTCTGTCAAAAGGCGAAAAAACTTTATCAAAACGCCATCTGTTTCCCTCCCCTGCCCCGCCCTAGAATTCACCACGCCACAACGGCAAGGCGATTAACTTCTGAAACAGCAGCCCCCACGAAGGCAAAGTTGATCCCTCTCTCAATGTGATAGTTGAAAACCCTGATGTACTCGCGGCGCCACAAGCGCCGCGTGCCCCCTCACGACCTTAGACAGGTAAATTGAAAATGAAAGCGTTACTGGTATTGGTACTTGGCGGCCTTTGCAGCGCGGCGATGGCCGATGAAGTTGCAAAGGATGTCGAGCAGATTCCGGTTGAACAATACACTTACTCGCAGCACCTGGACATCGCCCGGGTTCTGTCCATGAGCGAAGTGCCCAACGTCTGCGAAGTGGTTCCAGCCCGCATGACCTATGAGGACTCGCAGGGCCAGAAGCACATTCTCGAGTACCGCGTGATGGGGAACGGTTGTTCCAACGGCTGATTTTTCAATAGGGCCCCGCCGGGGCCCTTTCACGGCGAAAGAATATATCGATGATCCGCCTCTGGAACCGGCCTTACGCCGCGAAAGGGCTGCAACGCAACCTCATTCAAATGCCCTTTGATTATTCCGCTGTTTTATTGAGCGCATAATCCCGCAACTTGTTGGCGATCGTGGTATGTGAAACGCCAAGCCGCTTGCCTAACGCCCGACTACTGGAATATTCCGTCATCAACGACTCCAAGACGGCTTTTTCAAAACGCCCGACAATTTGCGCAAGATCCCCGTCCAACGAAAACTCACCCAAGGGTTGTCGCGCACCATAATCCGGCAATCGGATATGCTCCCCTTTCACCACCCCGCCCTCGCACAACGACACGGCTTGGAACAGCACGTTTTCCAGCTGGCGCACGTTGCCGGGCCAATGGTACTGGCTGAGCTTTTCCATCGCTGCCGGCGCCAGGCGCGGCAGCGGGCAGCCGATCTGTCGGCTAGCCTGGTCGAGAAAGTGCTGCACCAACCCTTCCAGGCCATCCATGCATTCGCGCAGGGGCGGGATGTGCAAGGACAGCACGTTGAGGCGGTGATAGAGGTCCTGGCGGAACTCACCGCGGGCACATAGTTCGGAGAGGTCGACCTGGGTGGCGCAGATGACCCGCACGTCCAGATAGACCTCTTCATCGCTGCCCACCCGCCGGAAACAACCATCCTGCAGGAAGCGCAGCAGCTTGACCTGTAGGCGCGGGCTCATTTCCCCCACACCATCGAGGAACAAGGTCCCGCCAGCAGTCAGCTCCAGCAACCCCAGCTTGCCCTCGGCGCGGGCACCTTCGAAGGCTCCCGGGCCATAGCCGAACAGCTCGGTCTCGGCCATCGACTCCGGCAGGCCGGCACAGTTGAGCGCCATCAATGGCGCTTGGCCACGAGGGCTTGCCAGGTGGCAGGCGCGAGCGAGCAGCTCCTTGCCGGTGCCGGTTTCGCCCTCGATCAGCAAGGGCGCGTCCAGCGGCGCCATGCGCCTGGCCTCGCGCACCACCGCGGCCATCACCCGCGAGCTCTGGAAGATGCTGTCGAAGCCACGCAACTCCTGCTTGCGCACGTTGTAGATACGCTCGCCGATGCGGTCCGCCCGGTGCAGGGTCAGTACGGCCCCGGCCAACGCTTCGCTGTCGTCGTGCTCGGACTGCAGCGGCGCGATATCGGCCAGGAACACATCGCCCTTGACCTTGATGCGCAAGCCGTTGATCCGCGACTTGTTGGCCCGCACCAGCTCGGGCAGGTCAAAATCCTCGACGTAGCGGTCAAGCGGGATGCCCGGCACCTCGTCGACCCGCACGCCCAGCAACTGGGCGGCACTGCGGTTGGCGGCGACGATGCTGCCGCCCATGTCGATCGACAGCACCGGGAAATCCAGGGCACCGAGCAGCGCATTGAGCTCCATGTGCCGCCGCTCGCTGGGCATCAGGCCGACCCGCTTGACCCCGAACACGCCGGCGATCGATTCGAACTTCGGACGCAGCGCCTGGAACTGCAGGTTGATCAGGTTCGGGCAGTGCAGATAGATGGCATTGCCGTGGTCACCGCCGACCTCCCCGCGCAAGACGTTGATGCCGTATTCCACCAACAGGTTGAGGATGTCCCGCAGGATGCCGATGCGGTTCTGGCAATGCACTTTGATACGCATGGAAAAGCTCCGAGGCACGCGTTTTTTTCAGCGGCCGATGGAAAAGTCGTAAAGATAAGCTGACAAAATCAACCTAGTCGCCAGCTGGATGTACGTGATTTTCCGGGATCCAGGCTTTTTTGTAAAATTATCGTTACATAAATCGCGTGTGAGCCAACGCTCCTGATACCTCGCACCCCGTGCAAATGCGCCAACATGGGGATATTCCTAAGGCATGTCCTGAACATAACAAGAAAGCCCTCACCAGGAGAGCCACATGAAACAGACGCAATACGTGGCACGCGAGCCCGATGCGCACGGTTTTATCGACTACCCGCAACAGGAACACGCGGTGTGGAACACCCTGATCACCCGTCAGCTGAAGGTGATCGAAGGTCGCGCCTGCCAGGAATACCTGGACGGTATCGACCAGCTCAAGCTGCCCCACGACCGTATCCCCCAGCTCGGTGAGATCAACAAGGTGCTCGGCGCCACCACCGGTTGGCAGGTCGCCCGCGTCCCGGCCCTGATTCCGTTCCAGACCTTCTTCGAACTGTTAGCCAGCAAGCGCTTCCCGGTAGCCACCTTCATCCGTACCCCGCAGGAACTGGACTACCTGCAAGAGCCGGACATCTTCCATGAGATCTTCGGCCACTGCCCGCTGCTGACCAACCCCTGGTTCGCCGAGTTCACCCATACCTACGGCAAGCTGGGCCTGGCGGCCACCAAGGAAGAACGCGTCTACCTGGCCCGCCTGTACTGGATGACCATCGAGTTTGGCCTGATGGAAACCCCGCAAGGCCGCAAGATCTATGGTGGCGGTATCCTGTCCTCGCCGAAGGAAACGGTCTACAGCTTGTCCGGCGAGCCCGAGCACCAGGCCTTCGACCCGATCGAAGCCATGCGCACGCCGTATCGCATCGACATCCTGCAGCCGCTCTACTTCGTCCTGCCCGACCTCAAGCGCCTATTCGACCTGGCCCACGAAGACATCATGGGCATGGTTCACCAGGCCATGAAACTGGGCTTGCATGCACCGAAGTTTCCACCCAAGGCGGCCGCCTGAGCCACCTTGCCGATAACAACTCAAAACGGAAAAAAGACACCCATGAATGCCTTGAACCAAGCCCATTGCGAAGCCTGCCGTGCCGACGCACCAAAAGTTTCCGACGAGGAACTGGCCGAACTGATCCGCGAGATCCCGGATTGGAACATCGAGGTCCGCGACGGCCACATGGAGTTGGAGCGCGTCTTCCTGTTCAAGAACTTCAAGCATGCCTTGGCGTTCACCAACGCCATCGGTGAAATCGCCGAAGCCGAAGGCCACCACCCAGGCCTGCTGACCGAGTGGGGCAAGGTCACCGTCACCTGGTGGAGCCACTCGATCAAGGGCCTGCACCGCAACGACTTCATCATGTGCGCACGCACCGACGAAGTCGCCAAGACCGCCGAAGGGCGTAAGTGATGCATTTCGCGGCCATTGGCCGGGTTCCCGGCGACCCGATCCTCGGGCTGATGGAAGCCTATGCCCGTGACAGCAACCCGGCGAAGTTCGACTTGGGCGTAGGTGTATTCAAGGACGCCCAGGGCCTGACGCCGATCCCTGCAGCGGTCAAGCAAGCCGAACAGCGCCTGGTGGAGCAGCAAGCCACCAAGAGCTACGTCGGCGGCCATGGCGACGCGGCGTTCGGCCGCCTGGTCAGCGAGCTGGTACTGGGCAGTGCCTCGCCACTGCTCGCCAGCCAACGCGCCGGCGCCACCCAGACCCCCGGCGGCACCGGCGCCCTGCGCCTGGCGGCGGAATTCATCGCCCATTGCCTGCCCGGGCGTGGCATCTGGCTGAGCGACCCGACCTGGCCGATCCACGAGACCATTTTTGCCGGCGCCACGCTCAAAGTGTCCCACTACCCCTATGTGGGTGCGGACAACCGCCTGGACGTGGCGGGCATGCTCGCGGCCCTGGAACAGGCACCGGAAGGCGACGTGGTATTGCTGCACGCCTGCTGCCACAACCCCACCGGTTTCGACCTGGGCCAGGACGACTGGCGCGCCGTGCTCGAGGTGGTGCGCAAACGCAACCTGCTGCCGTTGATCGATTTTGCCTACCAAGGCTTCGGCGACGGCCTGGAGCAGGATGCCTGGGCGGTGCGCCTGTTCGCCGCCGAGCTGCCGGAACTGCTGATCACCAGCTCCTGTTCGAAGAACTTCGGCCTCTACCGCGACCGCACCGGCGCTTTGCTGGTGTGCAGCCATGATACCGAGAAGCTGCAGGATGTGCGCAGCCAGCTGGCGCTGCTGGCCCGTAATCTGTGGTCCACACCGCCCGACCATGGCGCCGCGGTAGTGGCGCAGATCCTTGGCGACCCAGCCCTCAAGGCCCTGTGGGTCGAGGAAGTGGACGCCATGCGCCAGCGCATCGCCGAGCTGCGCCAGGGCCTGGTCAAGGCGCTGGAACCCCACGGCCTGGCCGAGCGCTTCGCCCACATCGCCGCGCAACGCGGGATGTTCTCCTACACCGGACTGAGCCCGGAGCAGGTACGCCTGTTGCGCGAGAAGCACAGCGTGTACATGGTCGGCACCGGTCGGGCGAACATCGCTGGCGCCGATGCGCAGCGCCTGGAGCAGTTGGCAGCGGCAATCGCCGACGTCTGCCAGTAGTCCTGCACTAGCCTGACCGACCTCATCGCGGGACAATCCCGCTCCCACAAGGTTATCGACGATCCTGTGGGAGCGGGCTTGTCCCGCGATTTGGCCGGCACTGGCATACCCGCGAACGGCGCCGCAAGGCGGAAAAATTTCAAACTGTCATCCAGACTCCTGTATCCTGCCCGAGCTTTTCGAAGCCTCACACGCGCCTGGCGCAGTCTTTTCACTCACACTTGCGAGGAACGACGAGATGCATGAAATCCCGAATCTTCCCTTCCCAAGCCTGAACCCCGAAGAGCAAACCGTTGCCGCCCACGCCGAACCGGCGCCTGCCGTCGAGCAGGACAACGACGATCAATCCAGCGCCGACCAGGAATAACCGCGCACCCCTCCGACAGTGTGAAAACGGCTGACTCGCGGGACTTTGCCCGTCATCGCGTTTTCACACCGTCCAGATGCCCGCCAGTCTATTCTCGCGCTTCAATCCTTCCGTCTTCCTACTTCGCATGAGCTGAGCACCCGCTTCGATTCGTGTCACCTCTCACGACCCTGGGGGCGCTGTGCACCCTATCGCGGGACAAGCCCGCTCCCACAAAGGGCGCAAAATCAAATGGTTATGCGTTGCCCTGTGGGAGCCAACTGTCTTGAGTTGCTTGCCCCGGTCCTATCGCTGGCAAGCCAGCTCCCACAGGTACGGCGGTATCTCTGAAGACAGCGCAGGCCTGGTGGGAGCGGGCTTGTCCCGCGATGAAGGCTGCACACATCAGCGCCGGGCGTACTGCAACACCACTTCCAGCGGATGGCGCATCTGCCGCTCGGTCATACGCTTGACCTGGCTGCGGCAAGAATAGCCGGTCGCCAACGCCTCCCCTTCCTTGTCCAGCTTGGTCGCCCAGGACTGCTCGAAGATAGTCCGCGAGGTCTGCTGGTTGCGCGCCTCATGGCCATAGGTGCCCGACATGCCGCAGCAGCCGGTGGCCTCGGTGACCAGCTTCAGGCCCAGGCGGGCGAACACCTGCTCCCATTGGCGGGTGCTGGCCGGCACGTTGGTCTTCTCGGTGCAATGGGCCATCAGGCGGAAGTGGCCGGCATCGGCCGCAGGCTGCTCGGGCAATACGTCCATCAACCACTCCTGGGGCAACAGCACCTTGGGGCAGCCCTCCAGGCCATCGACCTTCTGGTACTCCTGGCGATACACCAGGGTCATCGCCGGGTCCAGGCCCACCAGCGGCACGCCGCATTCGGCAAGGGCCTTGAGCTGCGTGGCATTGCGGATCGCGGCCTTGGCGAAGGCACCGAGGAAGCCCTGCACGTGCAGCGGCTTGCCGTTGGCGCTGTAGGGGGCCAGGAACACGCGGTGGCCCAGGCGGTGGGCCAGCTCGATGAACGAGGCCAGCAACGGCGTCTCGAAGTAGCGGGTAAAGGCATCCTGCACCAGCACGATGCTGCGCTCGCGCTGGGCCGGGGTCAGCTCGCGCAGGGCCGGGACACTGGCCATGCCGACGCGGCAGCGGCTCAGGGTCGATTGGAAGTTGAAGCGGCTGATCAGCGGGCTGTCGACCATGCCGACCTTGTCGGCCAGCAGCTTGCTTACCCACTTCGAGCCCATCACTGCGTTGTACAGGCCCGGCGCATGGGCCAGATAGGGAATGGTGAACTCCAGCGAACCGATCAGGTAGTCGCGCAGCGGGCGCTGGTAACGGCCATGGTACAGCTCGAGGAAGCGCGAGCGGAAGTCAGGCACATTGACCTTGATCGGGCACTGCCCCGCGCACGACTTGCATGCCAGGCAGCCGGCCATGGCGTCGTACACCTCGTGGGAGAAGTCCTCCTGGCCCTGTTTGCGTGCCCGGGCGTTGCGCAGCCGTGCCGGCAGGCCCTTGAGCCAGCCTCCCTTGTTGCGCGCCGCAGCCAGCACGTCGATGTCCGACTCGCCCTGCAGGCGCAGCCACTCGCGGATCAGCGAGGCTCGGCCCTTGGGCGAATGCTGGCGCTCGCGGGTGGCCTTCCAGGATGGGCACATGGCGTCGTTGGGGTCGTAGTTGTAGCAGGCGCCATTGCCGTTGCAGTGCACGGCGCTGCCGAAACTCTGCCAGACACGCTCGTCGATGCTGCGATCGAGGTCACCGCGCAGGCTCACGCCATCGACCGGCGTCAGCCCCTCGGCGCTGTCCGGCGGGGTGCAGATCTTGCCCGGGTTGAGCTGGTTGTGCGGGTCGAATGCACCTTTGAGGCGCTGCAATGCCGGGTACAGCTCGCCGAAGTACTCCGGCACGTATTCCGAGCGCAGGCCCTTGCCATGCTCGCCCCATAGCAGGCCACCGTAACGTTGGGTAAGCGCCGCCACGGCATCGGAAATCGGTTTGACCAGTGCCGCCTGCGCCGGGTCTTTCATGTCCAGCGCCGGACGCACATGCAACACGCCAGCATCGACATGGCCGAACATGCCATAGGCCAGGCCATAGCCATCGAGCAAGGCGCGGAAATCGGCGATGTAGTCGGCCAGTTGCTCCGGCGGCACCGCGGTATCCTCGACGAACGGCTGCGGACGCACCTCCCCTTCGACGTTGCCCAGCAGGCCCACCGAACGCTTGCGCATGGCGTAGACCTTGGTCACCGCCTCGGCGCCCTCGGCCAGGGTATGGCCCAGGCGCTCGACGCTGGTATCGGCCTGCAGATGGTCGATAAAGGCTTGCACCCGGGCGTTGACTTCGGCCGGCTCGTCACCGCAGAACTCGACGAGGTTGATGCCTAGGGTCGGCCGCTCGGCGTCGGCCGGGAAATACTCGGCCACGCTGTGCCAGACGATATCCTGCATCGCCAGCATCAGCACCTTGGAGTCCACGGTCTCGATCGACAGCGGCTTGTGCGCCATCAGCGCATTGGCATCGCGCAGGGCATCCATGAAGCTGGAGTAGCGCACATTGACCAGCACCGCATATTTGGGGATCGGCAGCACATTGAGCTTGGCCTCGACGACATAACCCAGCGACCCTTCCGCCCCGCACAGCACGCTGTTGAGGTTGAAGCGGCCCTGCTCGTCGCGCAGGTGCGCCAGGTCGTAGCCGGTCAGGCAACGGTTGAGCTTGGGGAAGGTGCTTTCGATCAGCTCGGCCTGGGTCTGCTGGATTTCCCGGGCCGTGCGGTACACCTCGCCCACCCGGCCAGGCGCGGCACAGGCCTGCGCCAGCGCCGCCTCGTCGATCGGCAGGCTGTGCAGGCGCTCGCCGCCGAGCAACACGCTATGCAGCTCCAGCACGTGGTCGCGGGTCTTGCCGTAGGTGCAGCTGCCCTGGCCACTGGCGTCGGTATTGATCATGCCGCCGACGGTGGCGCGGTTGGAGGTGGACAGCTCAGGGGCGAAGAACAGCCCGTGGGGCTTGAGAGCCGCGTTGAGCTGGTCCTTGACCACGCCGGCCTGGACCCGCACCCAGCGCTGCTCGACGTTGATCTCGAGAATCGTGTTCATGTGCCGCGACAGGTCGACGACGATGCCGTCGGTCAGCGACTGGCCATTGGTGCCGGTGCCACCGCCACGCGGGGTCAGCTTGATGTCGCGAAAACGCGGCTCGGCCATCAACGCGGCCACCCGCGCCACATCGTCGGCGTCCATCGGGAACACCGCCGCCTGGGGCAGGCGCTGGTAGATGGAGTTGTCGGTGGCCAGCACGGTGCGGGTGCCGTAGTCGGCACTGATCTGGCCACGGAAGCCGCTGGCGCGCAGGGCTTCGAGGAATTCGGGGTAGTGAGCGGCAGGCGCACGGGTCGACAGCTGGGCGATCATCGAAGGATGGCCTCTTGATAGGGCTAATTCACGGAAATCCTGTCGTCCCGGCATGAGTTGCTCAGGCGAGGATGACGAATGTGCCAATGTTCCTGTAGTTTCCAGCTGGGGGCAAACGGATATTCCTGCCGCTATCAATGAGCTTTATGAATGAATTACCGCCACCTGACGCCATCGATGTCGTTGCTGCTGGCCTTCGAGGCTGCCGCCCGGCATGAAAGCTACACCCGCGCCGCCGCCGAACTGTCGCTGACCCAGAGCGCGGTCAGCCGCCAGGTCCAGGCACTGGAGCACCAGCTTGGCCTGACGCTATTCCGGCGCGAAGGGCGCCAGGTGCAACTGACCGATGTCGGGCGCCTGTACCAGCGTGAGCTCAGCGAGGCGCTGGGGCGCATCCGCAGCGCGACCCTGCAGGCGCTGGCGTATCAGTCCGGTGTCGGCACCTTGCGCCTGGCCACCTTGCCCACGTTCGGCTCCAAATGGCTGCTACCGCGACTGCATGCGTTCTATACGGCGCACCCGGGGATGCTGGTGCACATTCATTCACGAATCGAAGCGATCAATTTCGAGACCAGCGAGATCGACGCGGCCATTGGCGTGGCGACCCATGACCTGCCCGGGTTGATCTGCCATCGGCTGCATGCCGAGGAGCTGGTGGTCATCCTACCGCCGCAGGCCGCGGCCGATGCACAAGGGTGGGGGCCGGGGCGTATCAGCGAGCAGGTGCTGCTCAATGTGGCCAACAACCCCCATGCGTGGGGCGAGTGGTTTTCGCACCATGGCCTGCCGCATCGGGGGATGCGGCTGGGGCCAAGCTTCGAATTGACGTCGCACCTGATCCAGGCGGTACGGGCAGGCATCGGGATCGGGCTGGTGCCGCGGATCCTGGTGGAAGAAGAGTTGGCCAGCGGGGAGCTGTTCAGTGCCGGAGAGGCCTTTGCCAGCCAGCGCAGCTATTACCTGATCTACCCGCCACGCAACGAGGCGCTGCCTTCGCTGCGAGCGTTCCGAGGATGGCTGCTGGGGCAGATTTGAGGCGCCTGGGCCCTCAGGCCGCTTGAGCGTTCAGGTGCAGTGGTGGTGCTACAGGCCCTATCGCCGGCAAGCCGGCCACAGGACTTTCCGGGCACCCTCGGTTGCGTTGTAAGCCGGTTTGCCGGCGATGGGCCGTGGCAATAAAAAAACCGATGCCAGTCACCTGGCACCGGGTTGGGATGCAACCGACAGAAGCTTACTTGGCCACGGACCCGGCAGCCGAGGCTACCGGCCCACTGCGCTTGCTCTTGATCGCATAGAACAGGTACATCACCACCAGCCAGACCGGAATCGCGTACACCGACACCTGGATGCCAGGGATCATCAGCATGATTCCCAGGATCAGCACCACGAATGCCAGGCAGATGTAGTTGCCGTACGGATACCACAGCGCCTTGAACAACGGCTTCTGGCCAGTACGGTCCAGGTGCTGGCGGAACTTCAGGTGCGAGTAGCTGATCATCGCCCAGTTGATCACCAGGGCCGCCACCACCAGCGACATGAGCAGCTCCAGGGCGTGCTGCGGCATGAAGTAGTTGAGCAGCACGGCGACCAGGGTCACGGCAGCCGAGGCCAGGATCGAACGCACCGGCACCCCACGCTTGTCGATCTTCGCCAGGCCCGCCGGGGCATCGCCCTGTTCGGCCATGCCATAGAGCATACGGGCGTTGCAGTAGGTGCCGCTGTTGTACACCGACAGCGCTGCGGTCAGGACTACGAAGTTCAGCAGGTGGGCGGCCACATCGCTACCGAGCAGCGAGAAGACCTGCACGAACGGGCTGCTGCCGTAGCTGCCGCCAGAGGCGTCGATGCTGGCGACCAGGCTGTTCCACGGGGTCAGCGACAGCAGGATGACCAGAGCGCCGATGTAGAAGATCAGGATACGGTAGATGACCTGGTTGATCGCCTTCGGGATCACGGTCTTCGGCTTGTCGGCCTCGGCGGCGGTGAAGCCCAGCATTTCCAGGCCGCCGAAGGAGAACATGATGATCGCCAGGGCCATCACCAGGCCGCTCACGCCATTGGGGAAGAAGCCGCCGTGGGCCCACAGGTTGGTCACCGAGGCTTCAGGGCCGCCGCTGCCGCTGGTCAGCAGGTAGGCACCCAGGCCAATCATGCCGACGATGGCCATCACCTTGATGATCGCGAACCAGAATTCGGCCTCGCCGAACACCTTGACGTTCATCAGGTTGATCGCGTTGATCAGGATGAAGAAGCCTGCCGCCGTGACCCAGGTCGGGATCTCCGGCCACCAGTAGTGGATGTACTTGCCGACAGCGGACAGCTCCGACATGCCAACCAGAATGTACAGCACCCAGCAGTTCCAACCCGACAGGAAGCCGGCGAAACCGCCCCAGTATTTATGCGCGAAGTGGCTGAAGGAGCCGGCGACGGGCTCTTCGACGATCATCTCGCCCAGTTGGCGCATGATCATGAAGGCGATGAAGCCGCAGATGGCGTAGCCGAGGATCATCGACGGGCCGGCGGACTTCATCACGCCGGCCGAGCCCAGGAACAATCCGGTACCGATGGCCCCACCCAGGGCGATCAGTTGGATATGGCGGTTTTTCAGGCCACGCTTGAGCTCGCCTGAAGGCATGTTTTGTCCACTCATGAACGAAGTCACCTGCTTGTTTTTATCTGTGACGAAATCGGACCCACCGCGCTCGTGGCGCAGCGGAATGGGCAAGGTGGTTACCTTGGGTTTCTTGGACGAGGTGATGACACCGAGGGCCCAGGCCCTGGGCGACTCAACCAGGCGTCAGCAAGAGTGCGCGGTACGCATTGGGGTCACAGGTAAAACGCGGCGCATTGTATACCCCTGCGAGCGCGCAGGCGTCAACGCGTTGCGTCATTTCCTGATGAAAAAACGCACCGGTCCTGGGGGGAAGGCCTGGAAAGGCGGAGAGATCGGCGTACATGGCGCCTCCATTTGTTGTTCTCGATGCCCGGCTCTGCGGCCCGGCTTCTGCACACGGCATGGGCGCTATATCACCGTGGGGCGAGGGCTTGGGCAAGGGGGCGAGCGGCGGCGGAGCGGCTCTGCGATGCAGTTCTTGGCAAAATCTGTTTACACGATGGGGCGTAGCTGGGAAAAGCAGGGGGATTCGTAAAATAATCGTTACAAAATGGTTCGAAAACTTGCCAGACGTTCGGAAAAGTTTCGTTAGATCAGTGGCTTGGAAAATAGACGCACGAAAAAGGGCCGCTGCGCAGCCCATCGCGGGGCTAGCCCGCTCCTACAGGGACGGTGTCATTTCTGTAGGAGCGGGCTAGCCCCGCGATGGGCCGCACAGCGGCCCTTTTCAACGCCAGGAGGTCAGCCGCGCGGCTTGCCGCGGCCACGACCTGCCGGCTTGTCACCCTCGGGCTTGCCCGGACGCTTGCGCATCTCGCTCGGACGCTCGGCCACGGCGCTGCCGCGCCCAGCCTTGCGTGGCGCAGCCTCTTCGCGCACTGGGCGTTCAGCCTGGCCATCCTGGGCCGGGCGCAGGCTGCGCACGCGTTCACCACGGCCCAGCGGGCGGGTGGACTTACGCTGCATGCGCTCGAGCTTGTCCTTGGCCTTGAGGTTCAGCGCCGGCAGCGCCACAGGCTGCAGCCCGACTTCGGCGGCGAGGATGTCGATCTCGCCCTGGGTCATTTCGCGCCAACGGCCCATCGGCAGGTCGGAGTTGAGGAACACCGGGCCGAAGCGCACGCGCTTGAGGCGGCTGACCACCACGCCCTGGGACTCCCACAGGCGACGCACCTCACGGTTGCGGCCTTCCATCACCACACAGTGGTACCAGTGGTTGAAGCCTTCACCGCCCGGTGCCTTCTGGATGTCGGTGAACTTGGCCGGGCCATCCTCGAGCATCACGCCCGCCTTGAGCCGGTCGACCATGTCGTCGTCGACCTCACCGCGCACGCGTACGGCGTACTCACGGTCCATCTCGTAGGACGGGTGCATCAGCCGGTTGGCCAGTTCACCGTCGGTGGTGAACAGCAACAGGCCGGTGGTGTTGATGTCCAAGCGGCCGATGTTGATCCAGCGACCCTCTTTCGGGCGCGGCAGGCGGTCGAACACGGTCGGGCGACCTTCAGGGTCGTCACGGGTGCAGATCTCGCCATCGGGCTTGTTGTACATGATCACCCGGCGGGTGGCCTCGGCGGCCTCCACGCGCTTGATCAGCTTGCCGTCGACGGCGATGGCGTCATGCAGGTCGACGCGCTGGCCGAGGGTGGCCTCGACGCCATTGACCTTGATACGGCCCTGGCTGATCCAGGCCTCGACGTCACGACGCGAACCGACGCCGATACGTGCCAGCACCTTCTGCAGCTTTTCGCCAGACGGTGGGGTGGGTTGGGTTTCTTGCAGGTCTTGGTCACTCATCTGGGCACCTCCCGGTGTATGTAGTGAAAGCGGTTTCTGGCGACGGATGCGCCAAAGGGGCGCGCATCATACGCGGTTCGGTGGGCGAACGCACTGCAGCGTAGAAGGTTTTCATGAGCAAGCCACGGTTTTCTGCCCGGTGGTGCTGCCAGGTCAGCAACACCCCCCCCTTGTAGGAGCGGGCTCGCCCGCTCCTACAAGGGGGGGACAGACTTCAAGGCTTGGGCTCACCTTCGACTTCAGGTTCCGAGGCCTCGCCGCGCAAATCATCGAAATCGGTCTTGAGCCCCTCCTCCATGGCATCCAGCTCCACCAGCAAGCTCCGGAAACTGGTCTCCTCCCGCGGCGGCGCCTCGCCTTGCTCGGCCTCATCCAGGCTGGCATCGGCCAGCGCCTGCAGGTGTGCCGGCACCGGTGCATCGTCCGGGTCCAGCAGCGGCTCGGGTTCCAGTTCGCGCAACTCGGCCAGGGCCGGCAGCTCGTCCAGGCTCTTGAGGTTGAAATGGTCGAGGAAGGCCTTGGTGGTGGCGAACATCGCCGGCCTGCCAGGTACCTCGCGGTAGCCAACGATACGGATCCACTCGCGCTCCATCAGGGTCTTGATGATATTGCTGTTCACCGCCACGCCGCGTACATCCTCGATCTCGCCGCGGGTGATCGGTTGACGGTAGGCGATCAGCGCCATGGTCTCGAGCAGGGCACGCGAGTATCGCTGCGGCCGCTCTTCCCACAGGCGCCCGACCCAGGGTGCGTAGTCTTCGCGGATTTGCAGGCGATAACCGCTGGCCACCTCCTTGAGCTCGAAGGCGCGACCGTTGCAGGACTTGCCCAGCAGCTCCAGGGCTTTCTTGAAAACAGCCGGCGCCGGGCGCTCGGCCTCCTCGAACAGTTCGTACAGGCGCTCCAGGGACTGCGCCTTGCCAGACGCCAGCAGGAAGGCCTCGATCAGCGACGCCAGGTCGCGCGGTTCATTCAGGTTCATCGTCAGGAAAGGCTAGCTCGTTGTCACTCGGCCCGGGCACGGACATGGATAGGGGCGAAAGGCTCATTCTGCACCAGTTCGATGAGCGACTCCTTCACCAGCTCGAGAATCGCCATGAACGTGACCACTACGCCAAGCTTGCCTTCCTCCAGCGTGAACAGTTCGACGAAGGGTACGAAACCACCGCCCTTGAGCCGCTCGAGCACCTCGCTCATGCGCTCGCGGGTCGACAGCGTCTCGCGGGTGATCTGGTGGCTCTCGAACAGGTCGTTGCGGCGCATCACCTCGGCCATGGAGAGCAGGATCTCTTCCAGCGCCACCTCCGGCAGCAGCTTGCGCACCTTGGCTTGGGGCGCCTCCAGGCGCGGTACGACCACCTCCCGACCCACCCGCGGCAGCTCGTCGATGCCCTCGGCGGCGGCCTTGAAGCGTTCATACTCCTGCAGCCGGCGAATCAGTTCGGCACGCGGGTCGCCTTCTTCCTCCTCGACCTCGCTTGAGCGCGGCAACAACATACGCGACTTGATCTCGGCAAGCATGGCGGCCATCACCAGGTACTCGGCGGCCAGTTCCAGGCGCACGCTCTTCATCAACTCGACATAGGCCATGTACTGGCGGGTGATTTCCGCCACCGGGATGTCGAGGATGTCGATGTTTTGCTTGCGGATCAGGTACAGCAGCAGGTCCAGCGGCCCTTCGAAGGCCTCTAGGAATACTTCCAGGGCATCCGGCGGGATGTACAGGTCCACCGGCAGCTCGGTCACGGCCTCGCCATAGACCAGCGCCAGTTGCAGCTGTTGCGGCGCTTCGCTGTCGTTGACCGGTGCGGCGGCCTCTTGAGCCTGGCTCACGCCGGGGCCAGGAACGGCGCGGGGTCGCCACAGCCGACACGGATCACTTCCGGGTCGTCGCCGGACAAATCGATGACTGTGGAAGCCTTCAAGTCGCCGAAGCCCCCGTCGATGATCAGGTCGACATGGTGTTCCAGGCGCTGGCGGATTTCGTACGGGTCGGTCATCGGGTCTTCATCGCCCGGCAGGATGAGACTCACGCTCATCAGGGGCTCGCCCAGCTCTTCGAGCAACGCCAGGACGATCGGGTTGGAGGGCACGCGCAGGCCGATGGTGCGGCGCTTCTCGTGCATCAGCAGACGGGGCACTTCGCGCGTGGCATTGAGGATGAAGGTGTACGGGCCAGGTACATGCGCCTTGAGCAGACGGAAGGTCGCCGTGTCGATCTTGGCGAACGTACCCATCTGCGACAGGTCGCAGCACAGCAGCGTGAAATTGTGGTTCTTATCCAGCTGGCGCAAGCGTCGAACCCGCTCCACGGCGGTCTTGTCGCCGATCTGGCAGCCCATTGCGTAGGCCGAGTCGGTGGGGTACACCACCACCCCACCCTTACGGATGATCTCGACGGCCTGCTTGATCAGGCGCGCCTGCGGGTTTTCCGCATGGATCTGGAAAAATTGGCTCACGTAGTCATCCTGTTCATACCGCCATAGGCTGTTCATGGCTGAATCGGCGCCACAGAGGTGGCAGGTCCTCGGGCAATGGCCGGTAGGCACCGATCTCGCCCCAGGTGCCGGGGCCGTGGAAGTCACTGCCAGCGCTTGCCAGCAGGCCGAACTCACGGGTAAGGATGGACATCGTGCCCACCTGCTCGGCCGGCATCATCCCGTTGACCACCTCCAACGCCTGCCCGCCTGCCTGAATATAGTCGGCAATGAGCCTTCTGCGCTTGCTGCGAGTCAGTTCGTAGTGCATGGGATGGGCCAGGCTCACCCATGCGTTGGACTGACGCAGCGTCGCGACAGTTTCCTCGAGAGTCGGCCAGTGCAGCTTGACGTCCCCTAGCTTGCCGGCCCCCAGCCACTTGCGAAAGGCCTCACCGCGGTCCTTGACGTGGCCTGCGCGCACCAGGAACTCGGCGAAATGCGGCCGCGCCGGTGCGTTGCCACTGTCGCCCAGCGCCTGTTGAACGGCCCGGGCGCCCTCGAGGGCGCCGGGCATGCCCTTGGCTGCCAACCGTCGGTCGATTTCCTCCGCACGCAACCAGCGACCCCGGTGCAGGGCCTCGATGGCCGCCAGCAGCGCAGGGGCATCGAGCGGGAAGTCGTAGCCCAGCACGTGGATGGTCGCGCCACCCCAGGTGCATGACAGTTCCACGCCGCTGACCCAGTGCATGCCGTTGTCAAGGCAAGCCTGGCGGGCTTCTGGCAGGCCCTCGATGGTGTCGTGGTCGGTCAGGGCCAACGTCCGCACCCCGTGCTCGTGGGCCCGGGCGACCAGGGCCGAAGGCGACAGGGCGCCATCGGAGGCCGTGCTGTGACAGTGCAGATCAACATTCATGGAGGAGCGCTTTCGCTGGAATCGATGTTTGATATTATGCCGTCACATCCCGCTTCTGGCTGCCACTGTGAAACAATTCATCGATTTCATCCCGCTTCTGCTGTTCTTCATCGTCTACAAGCTCGACCCGCGCCCCATCGAAATGGCTGGCCACAGCTTCGAGTTCGGCGGTATCTACAGCGCCACCGCCATGCTGATCATCAGCTCCCTGGTGGTGTATGGCGCGCTGTTCCTGCGCCACGGCAAGCTGGAAAAAGGCCAGTTGCTGACCCTGGTCGCCTGCCTGGTATTCGGCGGCCTGACCCTCGCCTTCCACAGCGAGACCTTCCTCAAATGGAAGGCGCCGGTGGTCAACTGGCTGTTCGCCCTGGGCTTCGCCGCCAGCCATTTCGTCGGCGACCGGGTGCTGATCAAGCGCATCATGGGCCACGCCCTGACCCTGCCGGACGCCATCTGGACCCGCCTGAACCTGGCGTGGATCGGTTTCTTCCTGGTCTGCGGCGCGGCCAATCTGTTCGTCGCTTTCACCTTCCAGGACTTCTGGGTCGACTTCAAGGTGTTCGGCAGCCTGGGCATGACCGTGATCTTCCTGGTGGCCCAGGGCGTATACCTGTCGCGCCACCTGCATGACAACGACCCCTCCACCTCTAAACCCAAGGATTGACATGCTCTACGCCATCATCGCAAGCGACGTCGAAGGTTCCCTGGAAAAACGCCTGGCCGCCCGCCCCGCCCACATCGAGCGCCTGCAGCAGCTCAAGGCCGAAGGCCGCGTGGTACTGGCCGGCCCGCACCCGGCCATCGACAGCAACGACCCAGGTGCCGCCGGCTTCACCGGCAGCCTGATCGTCGCCGAGTTCGACTCCCTGGCCGCCGCCCAGGCCTGGGCCGATGCCGACCCGTACATCGCCGCCGGGGTCTACGATAAAGTCGTCGTCAAGCCGTTCAAGCAAGTCCTGCCCTGACCCTTCCCGCCGCTCCCTTGGCGAACACTGCCAGCGCCCCGCCGTCGCAGGGCCTGGCTGACCCGGCCAGTACACCCCTTGCCGCAGCATGCGGTATCTTGGCCGGTGGCGGGCATCGAGAACGCCGTCAATGGTTGAATTGAGTGAGTCATGAGCGAGCTGTTACTGATTGATGATGACCAGGAGCTCTGCGAGCTGCTTGCCAGCTGGCTGAGCCAGGAAGGATTTACCGTGCGCGCCTGCCATGATGGCCAGAGCGCACGCCAGGCCCTGGCCGCCCAGGCGCCCTCGGCCGTGGTACTGGATGTGATGTTGCCCGACGGCAGTGGCCTTGAACTGCTCAAGCAACTGCGCACCGAACATGCCGAGCTGCCGGTGCTGATGCTCTCGGCCCGGGGCGAACCCCTGGACCGTATCCTGGGCTTGGAACTGGGCGCCGACGACTACCTGGCCAAGCCCTGCGACCCACGAGAACTCACCGCCCGCCTGCGCGCCGTGCTGCGACGCAGCCACCCGGCCGCCACCAGCAGCCAGCTGGAGATCGGCGACCTGACCTTCAGCCCCGCACGCGGTGTGGCCAGCATCGACGAGCGGGAAATGAGCTTGACCCTCTCCGAGAGCCGTATCCTCGAGGCGTTGCTGCGCCAGCCCGGCGAGCCCTTGGACAAGCAGGAGCTCGCGCAGCTCGCCCTGGGTCGCAAGCTGACCCTGTACGACCGCAGCCTGGACATGCACGTCAGCAACCTGCGCAAGAAGATCGGCCCCCATCCCGACGGCCGACCGCGCATCGTTGCCCTGCGCAGCCGAGGCTACTACTACTGCCTGTAAGCATGCCGGGGCCGCTGCGCGCCCCATAGCCGGCAAGCCAAGCTCCCACAGATACGGCACAGCACTCGAGGGCAGCGCGGTCGAGGTGGGAGCCGGCTTGCCGGCGATGGAGCACGTAACGGCCCTGCTTCGTCTTTACCAAGCCTTTACCGTCCGTTGACCGCACTTGACGGTGATCTCCCTAGACTGAGCTCATCCGGTAACCACCGGCCCATGAAAGGAGAAACACCATGCGCAAGACCCTTATCGCCCTGATGTTCGCCGCCGCCCTGCCGACCGTGGCCATGGCCATGCCCGACGGCGGTCACCAGCATGGCGGCCCGCATCATCGCGGTGACGCGCCTTTCGCCCAGTTGGACCTGAGCCGCGACCAGCGCCAGCAGATCGGCAAATTGATGGGCGAGCAGATGAAACAGCGCCGCGACATCACCGAACGCTACATCGCCAAGCTGCCGGCCGCCGACCAGAAGGCCATGAAGGATGAGATCAAGGCCAGCCACGACAAGACCCAGGCCAGCATCCGTGGCCTGCTCAAGCCCGAGCAGCAGAAGAAGTTCGATGAGCTGCAGAAGGAACGCGCCACACGCAAGGCCGAATGGCAGGAGTTCCAGGCCTGGAAGGCTGAAAAAGCCGGCAAGGCCCAGTAAGCTGTCTGCTCAACGCCCGGCCCGCCTCATCGCGGGCCGGGCTTTTCACGCTTTCAGGAGGTTGCTCTTGCGTTCACTGTTCTGGCGCATCCTGGCCAGCTTCTGGCTGGCCATCGCCCTGGTCGCCGGTTTGTCGATCCTGCTTGGCCACATGCTCAACCAGGACGCCTGGATCCTCAGCCGCCACCCCGGCCTCAACACCCTGGCCAGCCATTGGGCCCAGCACTACGAGCAGGAAGGCCTCGAATCCGCCCAACGTTTCCTGGAACGACGCAAGCACCGCTACAAGATCGATGTGCAAGTTCTGGACGACAATGGCCAGGCCGTGGTGCCCGGCACCTTTCCCCGTCGCGCCGCCGCCTTCGAAGCACGCCAGCACAATGACCAGCGCCACCTGCCCTGGCGCCGCCTGACCGAGGAGTACACCAGCCCCCAGAGCGGCGAGACCTACCTGCTGATCTATCGCATCCCCCACCCGGAGCTCAACGCCTGGCACCGCGAAAGCCTGCTATGGCCACTCAGTGCCCTGGGCATCGCCCTGGTGGTGCTGACCCTGTTCAGCCTGCTGGTGACGCTCTCCATCACCCGCCCCTTGAGCCGCTTGCGCGGCGCCGTGCATGACCTGGGGCAAACCAGCTACCAGCAGAACAGCCTGGCGCGCCTGGCCGCCCGGCGCGACGAGTTCGGCGTGCTGGCCAACGACTTCAACAAGATGGGGGCGCGCTTGCAGAGCCTGATCGGCAGCCAGCGCCAGCTGCTGCGCGATGTCTCGCATGAACTGCGCTCGCCGCTGGCGCGCCTGCGTATCGCCCTGGCCCTGGCCGAGCGGGCCGAGCCGGAGCAGCGCCAGGCGTTATGGCCACGCCTGACCCGCGAATGCGACCGGCTGGAAGACCTGATCAGCGAAATCCTCGCCCTGGCCCGGGTCGACGCCGAACAGTCCCATGCTGAGCCCGTGGACCTCAACGCCCTGCTGGGCAGCGTGCGCAAGGATGCCCAGCTCAGCGCCCCGGAACAGGAGGTGCGCCTGGAGGCCACGCCTGGCTTGACCCTGCTGGGCTGGCCGACACTGATCGAGCGTGCCGTGGACAACCTGGTGCGTAATGCGTTGCGCTTCAACCCCGCGGGGCAACCGATCGAGCTGCGCGCCGAAACCGAGCAGGGCCGTATCGTGCTGAGCGTCCGCGACCACGGGCCAGGCGTGGCCGAGGAACACCTGGCCCAGCTGGGCGAGCCGTTCTTTCGTACACCGGGGCAAGAGGCGCCAGGGCATGGGCTGGGGCTTGCGATTGCCCGGCGCGCGGCGGAGCGTCACGGGGGCAGCTTGAAGCTTGGGAACCATCCGCAGGGTGGGTTCGTCGCGACCCTGGAGCTGCCCTGCGAGATCGTTGCGGGATGACGGGGCTGCTGCGCAGCCCTTTCGCGGCACAAGGCCGCTCCTACCATAGGCCTTGCGCGGTGAAAGGGCCGCAAGGCGGCCCTGCCCCTCACTCGCCCCAGGCGCTGACGAAATCGGCAGTTTCCAGCACCGGCACCGTGCGCGGCTCGGTGGCAGGGGTGCCGACATACAGGTAGCCGATCAGCTCTTCGTTCTCGGCAAGTTCCAACCCCCGGTGCACATGGGCATCGAACGCCATGTCGCCGGTGCGCCACACTGCGCCGATACCTTGGGCATGGGCCGCGATCAGGATGCCATGGGCCGCGCAGCCTGCCGCCAGGCGCTGCTCGGACTTGGGAATCTTGAAGTGATCCTGCAGCCGGGCCACCACCACGATCAGCAACGGTGCCCGCATCGGCATGGCCCGGGCCTTGTCCAGGGCCGCCTGGCTGGCATCGCCCTTCTGGCGCAGCGCTTCGGCGAACAGCTCACCGAGTTTGTCGCGGCCCTGGCCTTCGATGGTCAGGAAGCGCCATGGGCGCAGTTGGCCGTGGTCGGGGGCGCGCAGTGCGGCCTGGAACAGCGCTTCGCGCTGGGCGGCATTGGGCGCCGGGTCGGTCAGGCGTGGCACGGAAACACGGTTGAGCAATGCGTCGAGAGCCTCCATGGGCTACCCTCCTGGCAGAGAAATGTGCGGGCATTCTCAAGCGCCAGGCTATAAGCTGCAAGCCACACAAAAAGCAGCCTATGCATCACCCCGTCCATGTTTGGCACTTGCAGCTTGCCGCCTGCCGCTTAAAATGGCGCCCTTCCGTTTCGAGTCAGAGCAGATCACATGGCGTTGCCGACCTTAAGGATCATTGGTTTCATCATCGGCATCTTCCTGATCACCCTGGCCGTTAGCATGGTCGTGCCCATGACGACGCTGGTGGTCTTCGAACGTACCGGCGACATGCCGTCGTTCCTCTGGTCAAGCCTGATCACCTTCGTCGCAGGGCTTGCCTTGGTCGTCCAGGGGCGGCCAGAGCATGTGCACCTGCGCCCCCGTGACATGTACCTGCTGACGGTCAGCAGCTGGCTGGTGGTGTGCGTGTTCGCCGCACTGCCGTTTCTGTTGACCCAGCATATCAGCTACACCGACGCGTTCTTCGAAAGCATGTCCGGCATCACCGCCACCGGTGCCACGGTGCTCAGCGGGCTGGACAACATGTCACCGGGCATTCTCATGTGGCGTTCGATGCTGCACTGGCTCGGCGGCATCGGCTTCATCGGCATGGCGGTGGCGATCCTGCCGCTGCTGCGCATCGGCGGCATGCGCCTGTTCCAGACCGAATCCTCGGACCGTTCGGAAAAGGTCATGCCGCGTTCGCACATGGTCGCCAAGTCGATCGTGCTGGTGTACATCGGCATCACCCTGGTCGGCAGCCTGGCCTTCTGGTGGGCCGGCATGCGGCCGTTCGACGCCATCAACCATGCCATGTCGGCGATTTCCACCGGCGGGTTCTCCACCTCCGACCAGTCCCTGGCCAAGTGGGACATTCCGGCGGTGCACTGGGTCGCGGTGGTGGTGATGATCCTCGGCAGCGTGCCCTTCACACTGTACGTGGCCACCTTGCGCGGCAACCGCAAGGCGCTGATCCGCGACCAACAGGTGCAGGGCCTGCTCGGTCTGCTGGTGACCACCTGGCTGGTGCTGGGTACCTGGTACTGGGCCACCACCGACTTGCACTGGCTCGACGCCTTGCGTCACGTGGCGCTGAACGTCACCTCGGTGGTCACCACCACCGGCTTCGCCCTGGGCGACTACAGCCTGTGGGGCAATTTCTCGTTGATGCTGTTCTTCTACCTGGGCTTCATCGGCGGCTGTTCCGGCTCGACTGCCGGCGGCATCAAGATCTTCCGTTTCCAGGTGGCCTACATCCTGCTCAAGGCCAGCCTCAACCAGCTGATCCACCCCCGTGCGGTGATCAAGCAGAAATACAATGGCCACCGCCTCGACGAAGAGATCGTGCGCTCGATCCTGACGTTCTCGTTCTTCTTCGCCATCACCATCTGCGTCATCGCCCTGCTGCTGTCGTTGCTGGGCGTGGACTGGATGACCGCCCTCACCGGCGCGGCCGGTACCGTGTCGGGCGTGGGCCCAGGCCTGGGCGAGGTGATCGGCCCGGCGGGCAACTATGCGACCCTGCCGGACGCGGCCAAGTGGATCCTGGCCGGCGGCATGCTGCTGGGCCGACTGGAGATCATCACGGTGCTGGTGTTGTGCATGCCGGCGTTCTGGCGTCACTGACCGGCGCGGCCTCCAGGCGCGCCCGGTACTCGCTCGGCGTCACGTCGAACCAGCGGCGAAATGCCCGATAGAAATTGCTCGGGTCGGCGAACCCCAGCAGGTAAGCGGTCTCCAGCAAGGTCATGCCGGGCTGGGCCAGGTACTGCTCGGCCAGCTCCCGGCGAGTGTCGTCCAGCAACGTCTGGAAACTGGTGCCCTCCTCCTGCAACCGGCGCTGCAACGTGCGCTGGGAAAGATGCAGGGCCTGGGCGAGGGTTTCGCGCTTGGGCTCGCCCTGGGGCAGGATGCGACACAGCACCTGGCGGACCCGATGGGTCACCCGGCTCTCCGAGAAGCGCGCCAGGTATTCTCCGGCGAAACGGTCGTGGAGCACGGCCATGGCCTCGTTGGCGGTAGGCAGCGGCGCTTCCATGTCGGCACGCTCGAACACCAGCGCATCATGAGGCGAGCCGAATACCAACGGAGCATGGAAGGCGACCTTGTAGGGTTCCACGTTCTTCGGCTGCGGCCCTTGGATCAACACGCGCCGCGGCTGGATCGGCCGACCGCTGAGCCAGGTGCACAGCGACAGCGCACAGGCCAGCGAGGCCTCGCCGCTGTGCCGCGTCGGCGGCAGGTGGTCGCCGTGCACGGTCAGGCCCAGCGCATAGCCTTCCGGGCCCAGGCGAAAACTCAGGTCGGCGCTCTCGGCGATGATCCGCTGGTAGCGCACCAGGCGCTCGAACCCTTCGGCCAGGGTACGGCTGGACATCAGCGCATAGCCCACCACATGGAAGGAGGCCGGGCGCACCACCCGCGCCATGTTCAGGCCGATGGCCTCGTTGCCGGAAAGATCTACCGCCAGTTGCCAGAGCCGAGTCATGGAGTCCTGGGTGAAGCGCGCATCCGGATCGTCCAGGGCCGCGAAGTCCAACCCGAGCTGCCTGAACATGGCCTGGCAATCGAGGCCCTCCAGCTCCAGCGCCTTGACGATCCCTGATGCCCAGCTGGCCGACGTGGTTCTTTCGCTCATGGCAGGCTTCTTGTGCTGACCGCAGCAGGCGGCGAATCGAAAAGATATTCATTTGGCGCCAATTGTCACTGGCCGCCCCCGACAATGACTCTAGACTCAATTCAGGCTCCACGCCGTGTAACCTGCCCACCTCGCACACCAACGGGGAGCACCGTCATGCATTCAACCGCGCAGTTCCGCAGTTTTGCCGAGTTCTACCCGTATTATCTGGGCGAACACAGCAACCCCACCTGCCGTCGGCTGCACTTTGTCGGCACCAGCCTGGTCATCGCGCTGCTCGCCTATACGTTCGCCAGCGGCAAGTGGTTGCTGTTGCTGGCCGTGCCGCTCGCAGGCTATGGCTTTGCCTGGGTCGGGCATTTCTTTTTCGAAAAGAACCGCCCCGCCACCTTCACCCATCCGCTGTACAGCCTGATTGGCGACTTCGCCATGTTCCGCGACGTCCTGCGCGGTAAGGTCAGCCTATAGGCATCGACTAGACGGGCTCGCGCAAGGTCGCCGTCCGTTCGGCCTCACGCGCCTGTGCATCGGCCAGGCGATACAACTCGATTTGCCCGTCCCAGTGCTCGATCAGTGCAGTGCAGGATTCCACCCAATCGCCACAGTTGAGGTACTCGACCTCGCCGACTCGACGAATCTCGGCATGGTGGATATGCCCGCAGACCACGCCGTGGAAACCACGCCGGGTGCACTCGTGGGCGATGGCATCCTCGAAATCGCTGATGAAGTTCACCGCGCCCTTGACCTTGTGCTTGAGGTAGGCCGACAGCGACCAATAGCCATAGCCGTAGCGGGCGCGCCAGTGATTGAGCCAACGGTTGAGCACGAGGGTGAACTCGTAGGCACGGTCGCCCAGGAACGCCAGCCAGCGATGGTAGCGGGTGATCACGTCGAACTGGTCGCCGTGGATCACCAGCAGGCGTCGGCCATCGGCGGTCAGGTGCTCGGCCTCGTCGACCAGGTGGATGTTGCCCAGGATCAACTTGGAGTAGCGACGCAGGAATTCGTCATGGTTGCCGGTGACGTAGATCACTTCGGTGCCGCGCTTGCTCAAGGTGAGCAGGCGGCGAATGACGTTGGTATGGGCCTGGGGCCAGTAGATGCCGCTGCGCAGCTTCCAGCCGTCGATGATGTCGCCGACCAGGTAAATGCGATCGGCGTGGTAGCGCTTGAGAAAATGCGCCAGGTGCTCGGCCTGGCAGTCCCGGGTGCCCAGGTGCACGTCGGAGATCCACAGGGTGCGCACGCGCTGCTTGCGTGACGGTTGGGCGAGTTCTACGTGGGACATGGGCAGGCTCCGGCACTGTTTGCTGGAGCCTGGCAGTTGTGCATGACAGGTTGGTGGCAGGCGTGTGACGACTGACCGGTGACGACCGTTGCAGGTGTACACTTGCCCTCTGCACTGCGAGGAGCCCCCATGACCGCCGGCCCGATCCTTTCCCTGCGACATTACCGCCACGATCTGATCGCCCACAGCCACGAGCACCCGCAACTGGTGTTCGGCCTGGGCGGGCGGCTGGATTTCGAAGTCCAGGGCCGCGGCGCACAAGTCGACCGACAAGGCTTGATGGTGGTGCCGGCTGGTGCCCATCACGCCTGCGGCAGCCCCTCGGGCAGCCGTTGCCTGGTGCTGGATGTCCCGGGCGAGCACTGGCTTCACGAACAACTGGGAAACCATGCCGATGCCAGCCGCCGGCTGCTCGACAAACCCGGCGCCCTGAGCCTGGACAACCGCCAGCAGCAACTGGTCGACTGGCTCGCCAGCAGCCCGGTGGACGATCCGCTGATCGCGCGGCAGGGCGCGGTCCTGCTGCTGGCCAGCCTCAATGCACAGGACGCCCCCTCCCTGGTGCAGCGACGCCTGCCCTACGCCGCGTTCGATGCCCACATCGAGCAGCATGCCGCCCACCCGCTGCAGGTCGCCGACCTGGCGCGCCTGGCCGGTCTCTCCAACGCACGCCTGCATGCACGTTTCGCCGCCGAATGCGCCATGACCCCCATGGACTACATTCGCCAGCGCCGCCTGCTCAAGGCCCGCCGCCTGTTGAAGGAAACCCGACTGTCCATCGGCGAAATCGCCGCGCAAGTCGGCTACAGCTCCCAGAGTGCCTTCTCGGCTGCCGTACTGCGCGATTTCGGTTGCTCGCCGATGGCCTTGCGCCGCGAGCCTGGCGACAATTGACGCGAGGATCGCGACAGACAGCGGGTGATGGTCCTCGTAGACTGGCCCTTCGGTATCGAGCCCAATCGCAGGACTGCCCCTATTCAAGGTGACCACTGTCATCACAAGGACCAGCATGAACCACCGCACCGCCCTCGGCGCCCTGCACATCGGCGCCCTCTTCTTCGGCCTCACCGGGGTCTTCGGCAAGCTGGCGACCAGCGCCAGCCCTACGATTATCGTGTTCGGTCGCGCGGCCTTCGCCGTGCTCGCCCTGGGGCTGTTCGCCAGCCTGGCACGCCAGGGCTGGCAGCGCCTGCAGGCCCAGGACCTGCGCCGCCTTTTGCTCGGCGGCGTGTTGCTGGCCGGTCACTGGGTGAGCTTCTTCATCGCCGTCAAGGTTGGCGGCGTGGCCATCGCCACTTTGGGCTTCGCCAGCTTCCCTGCGTTCACGGTGATCCTCGAAGGCCTGCTGTTCCGTGAGCGCATCCGCCGTAACGAAGCCGTGTTGGTGCTGCTGGTGAGCGTCGGCCTGGTGCTGGTCACGCCCGCCTTCGACCTGGCCAGCGAGGCCACCGGCGGGCTGCTCTGGGCCTTGCTCTCCGGCCTGCTGTTCTCGCTGCTGTCGCTGACCAACCGGGCCGGCTCCGGGCGCCTGCCTGCGGTACAGGCCGCGCTGTGGCAAAACCTGGTGGTCGCCCTGTGCCTGCTGCCGGTGGCCGCGCCGGGGCTGACCGCCGTGAAGCCCATGGACTGGCTATGGATCGGCTTGCTGGGAATTTTCTGCACCGGTGTCGCCCACAGCCTGTTCGTCGCCAGCCTGTCGGTGATCAAGGCGCGCACGGCGGCGGTGGTGTTCGGCATGGAGCCGGTCTATGGCATCGCCGTGGCCTGGGTGGTGTTCGCCGAAACGCCGACCCTGCGCATGCTGGCAGGCGGCGCGCTGATCATCTTCGCCATCGTGTTGTCCAGTCGCATGGCCGCCGAGCAGCCGCCCAGGCAGCGGCCCGTGGCCGAGGGCGCCTGATCAGCGATCGTTGTGGCCAAGGTCGCGCTGTGGGTCGATCTGGTCGCGCACCCGTTGCTTGAGCACCTTGGCTTCGGGGAAGCCGCCATCGGCCTTGCGCTCCCAGAGCTGCGTGCCGTCGCAGGTGATACGGAACACGCCACCGGTGCCCGGCTCCAGGGCCACGCGGCCCAGGTCGTCGGCAAAGGTGCTGAGCAGTTCCTGGGCCAGCCAGGCGGCTCGCAGCAGCCATTGGCACTGGGTGCAATACGTGATGACGATTTCGGGCTTGGCCTGGGGCATGGCAGCGCGTCTCCTTCGGGGATGAGCCGCTTATACTAGCGGTCTTTGCCCACGGTTTTGAGACTCACGATGCGCCGCTTGCTGTTCTGCCTTTTACTGACGCTCACCTCCTTCGCCACCCTGGCCGCCGAACCGGCCAGGCCCAAGGTCGGCCTGGTGTTGTCCGGCGGCGCTGCCCGGGGCCTGGCCCATATTGGCGTGCTCAAGGCCCTGGAAGAACAAGGGGTGCACATCGATGCCATCGCCGGCACCAGCATGGGGGCGGTGGTCGGCGGGCTGTATGCCTCCGGCTACAGTGTCGAGGAGCTGGAAAAACTCGCCACCACGCTCGACTGGCAGCAGGCCCTCTCCGACGCCCCACCGCGCAAGGACGTCCCCTTCCGGCGCAAGCAGGACGACCGTGACTTCCTGGTCAAGCAGAAGCTGAGCTTTCGCGACGATGGCAGCCTGGGCCTGCCGCTGGGCGTGATTCAAGGCCAGAACCTCTCCCTGCTGCTGGAAAGCAAGCTGGCCCACACCGCCGACACCCGCGACTTCGACAAGCTGCCGATCCCCTTCCGCGCCGTGGCCACCGACATCGCCAGCGGCGAAAAGGTGGTGTTTCGCCGGGGCCACCTGCCCCAGGTGATCCGCGCCAGCATGTCGATCCCGGCGGTATTCGCCCCGGTCGAGCTGGACGGCCGCCTGCTGGTGGACGGCGGCATGGTCGACAACATCCCCCTGGATGTCGCACGGGACATGGGCGTGGATCTGGCCATCGTGGTCGACATCGGCAGCCCGCTGCGTGACCGCAAGCAACTGGCCACGGTGGTCGATGTGCTCAACCAGTCGATCACCCTGATGACCCGGCGCAACTCCGAGGAACAATTGGCCAGCCTGCGCCAGGACGACATCCTCATCCAGCCGCCCCTGGCCGCTTTCGGCGTCACCGATTTCGGCCGTGCCCAGGACATGATCGATGCTGGCTACCGCGCCACCCGAGCCCTCGATACCCGCCTGGCCGGCTTGCACAACGCCGAAGGCGACAGCGGCCTGGCGGTGGCCCGCTCGCCGCGCCAGCGCCGGCCGGTGATCACCGCGATCAAGGTGGAGAACGACTCGAAGGTCAGCGACGACGTGATCCGCTACTACATCCGCCAACCCCTGGGCGAACCCTTGGAGCTGGACCGCCTACAGACCGACATGGGTACCCTCTATGGCCTGGACTACTTCGACCGGGTGCAATACCGGGTGGTGCACAAGGGCGACGACAACACCCTGGTGATCAATGCCCGCGGCAAGCGCGGCGGCACCGACTACCTGCGCCTGGGCCTGAACCTGTCGGACGACATGCGCGGCGACAGCGCCTTCAACCTTGGCGCCAGCTATCGGGTCAACGGCATCAACCAGCTGGGCGCCGAATGGCTGACCCGCGCCCAGATCGGCGACCAGCAGGAGCTGTACAGCGAGTTCTATCAGCCACTGGACGTGGGGTCGCGCTACTTCATCGCGCCCTACCTGGACCTCGGCTCGCAGAACATCGAGGCCACGCTGGACAACGACCCGGTGGCCGAATACCGCCTGGAGCGCTACGGCTTCGGCCTAAACCTGGGCCGGCAGATCGGCACCTATGGCGAAGTTCGCCTGGGGGTGGGCAAGGCGTGGGGGGAAGCCGAGGTGCGCATCGGCGACCAGGACCTGCCCAAGGTCAGCTTCAATGAAGGCTTCTATGAGCTGAAGTACTCTTTCGACACCTTCGACAATGTCTATTTCCCGCACAGCGGCGAGGACATCGGCCTGACGCTACGCAAGTACGACAAGTCCCTGGACTCGGACCACGACTACCGCCAATGGCAGCTCAAGCTCGACAAGGCTTTCAGCAGCGGGCCCAACTCCTGGGTGCTGGGCGGGCGCTACGGGCGCACATTGGACGATGCGGAAGTGGTGACGTCGAGCTTCGTGTTCGGCGGTGCCAGGCAACTGTCGGGCTTTCGCCAGGACTCGGTCTCCGGGCAGAACATCAGCCTGATGCGCATGGTCTACTACCGCCGGCTGACTCCGCGCGCCTACCTGCCCCTGGATTTCCCGCTGTACCTGGGCGGCTCATTGGAGCGGGGTCGGGCGTGGAACAACGACAATGAATTCGACAGTGGCTATATCAACGCGGCGAGTATCTTCCTGGGCCTGGAAACGCCGCTTGGGCCGTTGAACATCAGCTATGGGGCCAACAGCGAGCACCAGAAGGCGGTGTACCTGAACCTGGGGCACACCTTCTGAAACCCCGCGCGCCCTTGTAGGCGGCTTGCCCCGCGAAAGGGCTGCACAGCAGCCCATTTCATTCGTTCAAGACTTCTCGAGGTTCGCCAGAATCTTCGCATGCACACGCATGCAGACCTCCAGGTCAGCCTCATCGACCCCGGTGAACAGCTCCTGGCGCAGGGCATTGGCGATGGTCTCGATCTGCTCGATCAATGGCTTGGCCGGTGGGCACAGCAGGATCTTCTTGGCGCGCCGATCCTCCATCACCGCCTGGCGCCGTACCAGCCCTTGGCTTTCCAGGCTGTCGAGCAAACGCGCCAGGGTCGGCCCTTCGACGCCTACGCTCTGGGCCAGTTCACGCTGGGTGGGGGCATCGTCGAATCGGGCCAGGTGCAGCAGCACCAGCCAGCGGGCCTGGGACAGATTGAGGCCGGCCAGGCGGCGGTCCAGCTCGGCGCGCCAGCCGCGGGACATCTGGGCCAGCTGCATGCCGAAGCGGTGTTGGTTATCGGTCAGGGGCATAAGTGACTCTATGAACAGAACTAATTATTAGCCAGCTAACCATGGCCCGCGCTAACAGGCAAGGTTCGTGGGCGCCAGCGTGTCCGGGAATCGTCAAAAAGCATGACAAGAATCAGCTACAGCTCGAACTCGGCCGCCAACGCCGCACGTACGCAGTGCAGCACCCCCTCCGGCACACGCGGGCCGAACAGCGCCGAGACCGTGGCCACCGGCGGCAGCTCGCCCTCGCCGTCGAGGAAGGCGTCCTGCACCTCCATCAACAACTCTTCTGGCAGGTCAAGCGCCTGCTCAAGGGTTAGCTCCTGACGGCCGAGGGCCTCGGCCAACAGGCTGTAGACGTTCTTTTCGCTGCAATTGAGCTGGCCAGCGATCTGTGCCGGGGTCATGCCGGCACGGGCCAGGCTGACCAGCTCGTGGCGCAGGTCCAGTACCACCTTCGGCGCTTCTTCGCCCTCCCCACCGTTGAGCACATCGAGGAAGGCCTCGCCGTAGCGCTCGAGCTTGCGCGCCCCCACGCCGCTGACCTGGGCCATCTCGCTGAGGCTGGTCGGCTGGCTGCGCAGCATTTCCAGCAGCGTCGAGTCGGGGAAGATGACATAGGGCGGCACGCTGTGTTCGGCGGCCAGCTTGCGCCGCAGGGCGCGCAGGGCTTCCCACAGCTCGCGCTCCTCGGCCCGCACCAACTGGCTGGCCGGGCTGCCGCCGCCGGAGGACTTGACCACGGTCTGGGGCTTGAGGTCGCGGCGTAGCTGCAGGTTCACCTCGCCGCGCAGCAATGGCCGGCAACTGTCGGACAAACGCAGGCCACCGTAGCCTTCCAGGTCGATGTCCACCAGCCCGCGTGCCACCAACTGGCGGAACAGCGAGCGCCACTCGTGCTCGCTCAGCGCCTTGCCGACGCCGAAGACCGACAGTTTTTCGTGGCCGAAATTGCGCACCTTCTCGGTGTCCTTGCCCACCAGCACATCCACCAGGTGGCCCACGCCATAGCGCTGGCCGGTGCGGTACACCGCCGACAAGGCCTGACGTGCCGGCTCGGTGGCGTCCCAGGTCTGCACCTGGTCGACGCAGTTGTCGCAATGCCCACACGGTTGTTCGAGCACTTCATCGAAATAGGCCAGCAGGGACTGGCGACGACAGCGGGTTTCCTCGCACAGGGCCAGCATGGCGTCGAGCTTGTGCTGCTCGATGCGCTTGTGGCGCTCGTCACCCTCGGAGTTCTGCAGCATCTGCTTGAGCATCACCATGTCCTGCAGGCCGTAGGCCATCCAGGCGTCGGACGGCAGGCCGTCACGGCCGGCACGGCCGGTTTCCTGGTAATAGGCCTCCATCGACTTGGGCAGGTCGAGGTGGGCGACGAAGCGCACGTTGGGTTTGTCGATGCCCATGCCGAAGGCAATGGTGGCGACCATGATCAGGCCTTCCTCGTTGAGGAAGCGGTGCTGGTTGGCCGAACGCGTCTCGGCGGCAAGGCCGGCATGGTACGGCAGGGCCGGGAACCCCTGTTCGCAGAGGAAGGCCGCGGTTTCGTCGACCTTCTTGCGCGACAGACAATAGACGATGCCGGCGTTGCCGCGGCGCTCGCCGAGGAATGCCATCAGCTGCTTGCGTGGCGACTCCTTGGGCACGATGCGGTAGAAGATGTTGGGCCGGTCGAAACTCGACAGGAAGCGTTCGGCGCCCTGAAGGTGCAGGCGCTGGACGATTTCTTCGCGGGTGCGCATGTCGGCGGTGGCGGTCAGGGCGATGCGCGGCACATGGGGGAACAGCTCCGCCAGCTGGCCCAGTTGCAGGTATTCCGGCCGGAAGTCATGGCCCCATTGCGAGACGCAGTGAGCCTCGTCGATGGCGAACAGGGCGATGTCCAGGGTGCGCAGGAACTCCAGCATGCGCGGCTGCACCAGGCGCTCAGGGGCCAGGTAGAGCATCTTCACCTCGCCGCGGCGCAGGCGCCCGGCCAGTTCACGCTGCTGTTCGGGGCTCAGGGTGGAGTTCAGCGCAGCGGCGGCCACGCCCAGTTCATCGAGGGTGGCGACCTGGTCGTCCATCAGCGCGATCAGCGGCGAGACCACCACCGCAAGCCCCGGACGCAGCAAGGCCGGGACCTGGAAGCACAGCGACTTGCCGCCGCCGGTGGGCATCAGCACCAGGGCATCGCCACCACTGGCCACGCATTCGATGATCGCTGCCTGGCGCCCCCGGAAACTGTCGTAACCGAAGATGTCCTTGAGGACGCGCTGAGCCTGTTCGAGCATTGAAAACTCCAAAATCGCCATACCATCCTGGACACAGGCTGGACGAAAAATCCGCGGGGCACACTCACGAATGCGTAAGCGGCTTTTGCCGGAGGGCCGGGAAACGGCGCCCCTGGATGAAAAATCGCGGATTATACCCCAGTGCCTGCTCATGCAGGGGCCCCAGGCGCCTTCCTGCGACAGACGTTCCCTTTGCCCCCCAGCCGCCGCAAGGTGCTAGAATTCGTTATCGTTTATTCCCCAAGGTAGCCCTGTAATGTCCTTCGCCGAGCAACTGACCCGCCTGCAAGCCTTCCTCGACGCCGACGAGCTGCACGAAGAAGCGCTGGACTACGTCGCCGCCCACGGCTACCTGACCGCGCTGTCGATCTGCTCGGAAGACGTTCCTGAGCGCGAATGGATCGACGCCCTGTTCGCCGAAGAACCCCATTACGCCAGCGAGGCCCAGCGCACCGAGATCGAGGCCACCCTGGTCGCGCTCAAGGCGCACATCGGCCGCCAGCTGGCCAGCGACGATGAATTCGAGCTGCCGTGCGACCTGGACCTGACCGACGAGCCGGACGACTCCGACCTGCGCGGCTGGTGCATCGGCTTCATGGAAGGCGTATTCCTGCGTGAAGAGGCCTGGTTCGAAAACGCCGAGGAGGAAGTCAGCGAGATGCTCTTGCCGATCATGGTCGGCTCGGGCCTGTTCGACGAACAGCCAGAGTTCGAAGACATCGCCAAGAACGCCAGCCTGCAGGACGACATGATCGTGCAAATCCCAGAAGCGCTGACGGCACTGTTCCTGCTGCTGCACGCCCCGGACGAGAAACCTGCCCTGCTCAAGCCGCGCCACCACTAAGCCGGTCATGCGCTACCTGCTGCTGGCCATCGGCTGGCTCAGCGTCGCGCTGGGGGTGTTGGGGATCTTCCTCCCGGTGTTGCCCACCACCCCGTTCCTGCTGCTGGCGGCGGCTTGCTTCGCCCGTAGCTCACCGCGTTTTCATCGCTGGTTGGTGAACCACCCCAAGCTGGGGCCGTGGATCCGCGACTACCTGAGCGGCCAGGGCATCCCGTTGCGAGGCAAGGTCTACGCCATCGGCCTGATGTGGGCCAGCATCGGGTTGTCGTGCTATCTGGTGCCGCTGTTCTGGGCGCGAGTTTTCATGCTGTCCAGCGCGGTACTGGTCAGCCTGTACATCCTCAAGCAGAAAACCCTGCACCGGCCCGGCTGAGCGTCATTCGCCAAGGGTCGAGGGTTCGGATTCCACCACCAGTAACAAGCAGCCGTGGGGCGAACGCAGCCAGTGTTCGGAGCCGGGCGCATAGACCAGGCTGTCGCCGGCGCGGAACAGCTGGCCGTCGACATCCATCACCTCGCCTTCCAGTACCTGCAACAGCTCGACGGCTGCATGGCGGTGCGGTATCGAACGGCTACCGGGGGACATCTTCATCCAATAGGCCTGCCAGGGGCCGGCATCGGCCAGGGTCTTCCAGGAAACGCCGTGCAGGCGCTGGCCACCCAGAAGCATGGGCTGCCAAAGGGCCTGGGCCGGGCTGTGGACTTCGCGCTGGGGCATTGGGCTGATTCCGAAGAGGCTTGAGCCCAGTCTAGGAGACGGCCGATTGCCCAGCGCCACAGGTGCGACCCGCGCATATGCTCTGGCGCCGCTTATCGCTGACAAGCCGGTCCCTACCTGCCTTGCATGGCCTCTGTGGGAGCGGGCTTGTCCCGCGATCTAGGGCGAAGCCCTTGTCATCAGCCGCAATGGCAGGCCCGCCCCAATCGCCGGCAAGCCGGCTCCCACAGGGATCGCGCCAGTTCTTGGACATTTCGCAAGACAGTTGCTCCCACACGGGGTACCTTCATTCCCGGAGAGCCGCCTTACACCGTATCCACCTTCAGCGAATGGTCATTGAGCATCCCGTTGATGATGGTCGCCGTGTCCTGCCCTGCCGCGACCACTCCACCGGCACCTGCCGTCACGCCGTAATGCTGCGCCAGGTCGACACCGGCCAGGTCGATGGTCTGGGTTGGTGCGGCGCCAGCCACGCTGCTGACTTCGATGGTCGAGACCACATTGACACCCGAGCCTGAGACCTTGAAGTGCAGGTAGTCATCCAACGAGGCAGTAGTACCGTTTTCGCCCTGAAGCAGCTGCGACAGGTCGAGACGATCGCTGCCCGGGGTGAACGCCAGCACAGTGTCGTGCCCCATTTCGCCCTTCTGCCAGACGAAAGTGTCGTTGCCGCTGCCACCGTTGAGCGTATCGTCGCCTAGGCCGCCGAGCAGGACATCGTTGCCCGCGCCGCCGTTCAGGGTGTCGTTGCCCAACCCGCCGATCAGCAGGTTATCGCCACCGTTGCCGGTCAGGGTGTCGTTGTAGTCCGAGCCGATCAGGTTCTCGATACCGTTCAGGGTATCGCTGCCGGCACCACCCGTGCTCTGCGCAGTGGTCAGGTTCAGGTTGACGGTCACGCCGCCGGTGGCCGAAGCGTAACTGGCAGTGTCGATGCCCGCGCCGCCATCGAGCAAGTCATTGCCCGGGCCACCGATCAGCAAGTCGTCACCGTCGCCGCCGTAGAGCAGATCGTCGCCGCTGCCGCCGACCAGCACGTCGTGGCCGAGGCCGCCCTGCAAGGTGTCGTTGCCGGCGCCGGCCAGCAGGGTGTTGTCGCCGTCGGTGCCGGTGAGCACGCTGCCGGCCTGGTAGGTGATATCGACATTGCCCGTGGCCGTGCCACCATGGCCGTCACTGGCAGTGTAGGTGCCGTTGTACACCTCGTTCTGGGCATTGCTGTAGTCGATGGTCATGGTCAGCTTGTAGAACTCGGCACCCGAACCGAAGTTGCTGTCGGTCACGTTGCGTACCAGGATGGAATAGTCACCGCTATGGCTGGCCGTGAAGAAGTGGCCATCGGTAATGGGTTGATAATCGCCCACGTCATCCTTCCAGAACATCTGCAGGTTGCCGGTCGGCACGTCGTGGTCGAGGGTCAAGGTCTCGCCTTTTTTCAAGTGGACCGTCATGACATCCTGGTCGTTGGCATTGCTGGCTCCGACGTCCCGTACGAAGGCATCGACGATCAGCGCGGCGACCATGCTGTTGGCTGTGCCTCTGAAGGCACTGCGTGGCAGATCTTTGAAGCGGTTTGTCTGGCTCCCCCCCGTGCCGTTGAAATCGATGACCGGAATACCGTTGCCCACGCTGAAACCTTCGCCCTTGACGGAGAAACCGGTGTCGAAGGTGATCGGCGAGGCCGTGAGCTTGTCGTTATCCGCATCGCTGTCGTTGGCCAGCAGCACCTCGGCCGGAACGGTGATGCTGGCCCCGGTGATGTTGGTGATGATGTGGTCGGAGCCAGCGACAGGCGCGGTATTGGTGTAGATGTTCACCGTCAGGGTGGCACTGCTGGGATCGCCGTCGTTGTCGCTGACGGTGAAGCCGAAGTTTTCCTGTTGGGTTACGCCGGTATCCTTGGGCGGGGTGTAGATGAAGTCCCCGGTGTCCATGTCCACCAGCAGCGTGCCGCCCAGGTTGGTCTTGATGTTGAAGGTATTGGTGGCGGTATCGAAAGTGCCGTGATCCGCCCCACCGCTGGCTGTGTAGGAACCTTCGCCACCGTTGGCCTTGGGATCGTAGGTGTAGGTGGTGCCATCGACCACCAGCGCCTTGATGAAGCCGCCATCGGCCCCCAGCTCGCCGCCACTGAGCAGGCTACCGGTGATCGGTGCACCCAGCACCGTGCCGGACAGTACAGCATTCAGTTGGTTGAGGTCGGTCACCACGACCGAGTTGGTATCGGTGTGGGTGCTGCCATCGTAGGCCAACGGGTTGAGGTTGCCCTCGTTCACACCACTGCCAAGGCCAATGGCGTAGGACTTGATGCCATTGTCGTCGAGGAACGTTTCCCAACTGGCTTCCCTGTCGGCGGTGATGCTGTGGCCGCTGGTCGGTTCACCATCGGAGAAGAAGTACGAGATATTCTGGGCACCGGCCAGTTTGCCGCTAGCCACGAAGGCCGTCTTGGCAACGTTGACGGCTGAGTCGTAGTAGGTCGCCCCACCGGCGCTCAGGCCATTGACGATGTTCTTGGCCTGGGTGAGCGATACCCACACCGAGGACTCCTGCGTTGCGCCATCGGAGAAGGTGACGATCTGCACCTTGATGTCGCCCATCTCGTCATACTTGTCGAGCAAGGCGTTGATCGCCTGCTTGGCCAATTGCAGGCGGGTCAGGCCTGGTACGCCTGAGGCGAAGTCCATGCTGCCAGAGACATCGATCACCAACAGCAGGTTGGAATCCACCTGGCCTGGGGAAACGGCGCGCTCGGCATCGACTGCCGAAGGCACATCGTCGACGATGGTGACGTCGATGCTGCCATTGGCGATGCTGCCGTCGGTGTCGGTCGCGCTAACGGCGAGGCTTTCACTCAGGTTGTTGGTGCCGTTGGCGTCCGGGTGGGTGGCATTGTCGGCCAGTGTGTAGCTGTAGCTCACCACGCCGGTGCTGGGGTTGTAACCGGTGATGGTCAAGGTGTTGCCCAGATCGGTCGTCGCCGATTGCGGGAAGCCTGCCACCACACCGCCGCTGACCACAGCGATGCCGCCGACTGTCAGGGTGTCCAGCCCGTCCAGGGCGGTGACGGTGAAGCTGCCGCTCTGGGTGAGTTCGCCTGCGTCAGGGCTGGTGCCGTCGGCAAGATGCTTCTCATAGACGATCAGTTCGCCGCCGGTGATGTCCAGGCCTGTGAAGGTGACTGGGTTGTCGAGGTTGGTGACGTTCAATTCCAGCACTGCAGTGCGCACATCACCGTCGGCATCGGTCAGCGTATAGGTGAATTGCTCTATGCCACTGCCGCCGCCGTGCAGATTGAAGAAGTCGGGGTCGCTGGCGTTGAGCGTGTAGGTGTACGCGCCATTGGCCGACAGCACCAGAGTGCCGTAGGTACCCACGAAGGTGCCGGCGGTGATCGGGCCACTCGGGACGCGGTCGGCGCCCTGGGTATCGTTGCTCAGCACATTGCCGGTGAGCGTGGTGTGCTGCTCGGTGGCGGTTTCG
>NZ_JBLUPY010000016.1:0-90823 GCF_048068215.1 Pseudomonas sp. NY15372 | reverse complement strand
CACCGGCCTGGCCCGCGGTTACCACCGCCGCCCTGGGCTGACCGCCGAGCGCTTCGTCGCCAACCCGTTCGTGGCCGGTGAGCGGATGTACCGCACTGGCGACCTGGCGCGCTACCGGCCTGATGGCGTGATCGAGTACGCCGGGCGCCTGGATCACCAGGTCAAGCTGCGCGGCCTGCGCATCGAGCTGGGCGAGATCGAGGCACGGCTGCTGGAGCATGCGTGGGTGCGCGAGGCGGTGGTGATCGCCGAGGACGGCAAGCGCCTGCTCGGCTATGTGGTGCTGGTGCGCGAAGAAGCGGGTTGGCAGCAGGCATTGGCCGATCACTTGGCCGGGCATTTGCCCGAGTACATGGTGCCGAGCCAATGGTTGGCCCTCGAGCGCATGCCGCTGAGCCCGAACGGCAAGCTGGAGCGCCGTGCCTTGCCGAAGATCGAGGCGGGTGCCCAGGCAGCCTACGTGGCGCCGCAAGGCGAACGGGAACAGGCCCTGGCCGCTGTCTGGGCCCAGGTGCTGCAGGTGTCGCAGGTGGGCCGAGACGACAACTTCTTCGAGTTGGGCGGCGACTCGATCATGGCGATCCAACTGGCCAACCGGGCCCGCCAGGCAGGTATCGACGTCAGCCCCCGCGACCTGTTCCAGCACCAGAGCGTGCGCAGCCTGGCCCTGGTGGCCGGCGTGGTCGGCGGACAGGCCGTCGACACCCAGTTGGCCGAAGGCGAAGTGCCGCTGACGCCTGTGCAGCATCTGTTCTTCGCCTTGCCTGAATTCAACCGTGATCATTGGAACCAGTCGCTGTTGCTTGCGCCTCGCCAGGCCTTGCGCGCCGATTGGCTGGCGCAGGCCCTGGATTGGCTGTGCCAGCAACATGACGCCTTGCGCCTGGGTTTCGACCGGCACGGCGATAGGTGGCGCCAAGCCTACCGTGTACCGGCAGGCGAAGAGTTGCTGTGGGAGCGGCACGTCGATTCGGTGCAGGCCCTGGAAGCTGCGTGCGAGGCCGCGCAACGCAGCCTGTCGTTGGCCCGGGGCGAGCTGCTGCGCGCACTGCTGGTGCGCCTGCCGGACGGCAGCCAGCGCTTGCTGCTGGTCATCCATCACCTGGCGGTGGACGGTGTGTCCTGGCGGATTCTGCTCGAAGACCTGCAACAGGCCTATGCCCGTCTGGAGGCCGGGCAACCATTGGCGCTGTTGGCCAAGACCACCAGCTACCAGGCCTGGGCGCAGCACCTGCACCGTTATGCCGACGAGCAGCAGGCCCAGGTGAACTGGTGGCAGGCGCAGCTGGCAGGCACCAGCGAGCAATTGCCGGTGGACCACCTCTGCGCGCTGCCGCTCAACCGCGACAGCAGCAAACTGGCACTGAACTTCGATGCCGAGCTCACGCGCCGCCTTCTGCAAGAAGCACCGGCAGCCTATCGCACCCAGGTCAACGACCTGCTGCTGACCGCGTTGGCCCGTGCCGTGGCACGCTGGAACGGCCAGCAACGGATCTTGCTCGAACTCGAGGGGCATGGCCGCGAACAGCTGTTCGACGAGGTGGATACCGGGCGCACCGTTGGCTGGTTCACCAGCCTGTTCCCGGTTGCCTTGCAGGTAGAGGAGGGCCTGGCCGCCTCGCTCAAGTCGATCAAGGAGCAACTGCGCGGCGTGCCCGACAAAGGAGTGGGCTTCGGCATCCTGCGCTACCTCGGCGAGCGTTCGGTACGCGAGGCCCTGGATGCGTTGCCGCGTCCGCGCATCACCTTCAATTACCTGGGGCGTTTCGACAGCCAGTTCGACGCGCAGGCCGCGTTCGTGCCAGCCGCCGAATCGGCCGGGCAGGCCCAGGACGAGGCCGCGCCGCTGGGCAATTGGTTGACCGTCGAAGGGCAGGTCCTCGATGGCTGCCTGAGCCTGCAATGGAGCTACAGCACGCGGATGTTCGAGGCGCCTACGGTGCAGCGCCTGGCCCAGTTGTTCGAGGACGAACTGCTGGCGCTGGTCGAGCACTGCTGTGACCTGCGCCACGGCGGTGTGACGCCTGCCGATTTCCCCCTGGCCGACCTGACCCAGGAGCAGCTGGATGCCTTGCCGGGCGATCCGCGTGCCCTGCAGGACCTCTACCCACTGTCGCCGATGCAGCAGGGCATGCTGTTCCACAGCCTCTACCAGCAAGGCAGTGGCGCCTACATCAACCAGTTGCGCCTGGACCTTGAGGGCGTCGACCCGCAGCGCCTGCGAGCGGCCTGGCAGGAGACCGTGGATGCCCACGATAGTTTGCGCAGCGCCTGCCTCTGGCACCTCGAACAGCCGCTGCAACGCGTGTGGCGGCAGGTGGCGGTGGGCTGGCAGGAGCATGACGTGCAAGGGTATGCCGATGCCACGCAACGCCTGGATGCGCTGGCAGATGACGCGCGCGTACAAGGGGTCTCCCTCGACCAGGCGCCGTTGCTGAAGCTGCAACTGGTCCAGCTGGCGCCTGGGCGCCACCAGCTGATCTATACCCATCACCACTTGTTGATGGACGGCTGGAGCAATGCGCGGGTGCTGGTGGAGGTGCTGGAGCGCTACCAGGGCGCCGTGGTGCCACGCCCGGTCGGCCAGTACCGGGACTACATCGCCTGGTTGCAACGACAAGACCCCGTCGCAAGCGAAGCGTTCTGGCGCACGCAACTGGCGCCGCTGGACGAGCCGACCCGCCTGGCGCGCAGCGTGCATCCATTGCCCGCAGGCGATGCGTCGGGGCAGGGCGAATACCGTCAGCAGCTGGACAGCGCCACCCTGGCCGCCTTGCAGGCCTTCGCTCGTGAGCAACGCGTCACCCTCAACACCCTGGTTCAGGCGGCCTGGGCTTTGTTGCTGCAACGCTATACCGGCCAGGCCTGCGTGGCCTTCGGCGCCACCGTGGCCGGCCGCCCGGCGGGGCTGCCCGGCATCGAGGCGCAGGTCGGGCTGTTCATCAACACCCTGCCGGTGGTGGTTGAGCCCGCCGGCCACCTGCGCCTTGGCCAGTGGCTACAGGCATTGCAGGCCGGCAACCTGCGCCTGCGCGAACACGAGCACACGCCGCTGCTGGATATCCAGCGCTGGGCCGGTTTCGGCGATGCGCTGTTCGACAGCCTGCTGGTGTTCGAGAACTACCCGATCGACCAGGCCCTGGGCGACGCCACGCCAGCGGGCTTGCGCCTGACGCCGGTCGCCAACCAAGAGCAGACCAGCTACCCGCTGACCGTGTCCGTCGTCGCCGGGCAGACCCTCGATGTGCATTACCGCTACGCGTGCAATGCGTTCAGCGCCGATACCCTGGCGGCCCTGGCAGGGCACCTGGCACAACTGCTGCGCCAGTTGCCGGAGCTGAGCAGTGAAGGTCGGTTGGGCGAGCTCAGCCTGCTGGCGCCGGATGCCCTAGCGTTGCAGGCCCACCAGTGGAACGCGCCCGTGGCCTTCGCCGACGAACCGGCGACGGTGCATGGCCTGTTCGAACAACAGGCAGCCCGTACGCCCAACGCCTTGGCGTTGATCCATGGGTGCGATGAATGGTCCTACGCCCAGCTCGATGCCCAGGCCAACCGCCTGGCGCACGCGCTTCTGCGCCGTGGTGTGGCGGCCGAACAGCGGCTGGCCATCGGCATGGGGCGCACGCCGCAGATGCTGGTGGCGATGCTGGCGGTGCTCAAGGCCGGGGCAGCCTATGTGCCGCTGGACCTGGACTACCCGGCTGAACGCCTGGCCCACATGCTCGAAGACAGCGAGGCGGCCTGGGTGCTGGGCGACGAGGCGGGCGAGGCGGTGCTTGCCCCGCTGGCGGGCGCGCGTCTGCTGGATGTCGACGCCTTGCTGGCCAGGACCGACCTGCCTGACAGCAGCCCGGCCCTGGTGGTGCCGGCGGAGCGCCTGGCCTACGTGATCTACACCTCGGGGTCGACAGGCAAACCCAAGGGGGTCGCCATCAGCCATGGCAACGTCCAGGCGCTGGTGCGCTGGTCCCGCGGCGTGTATGACCAGGAAGACCTGCAAGGTGTGCTGGCCAGTACCTCGATCTGCTTCGACCTTTCGGTGTGGGAGTTCTTCGTCACCCTGGCCTGCGGTGGCTACTGCGTGCTGGCGCGCAATGCCCTGGCCCTGGCCGACCTGCCGGCGCGCGACCGGGTGCGCCTGGTCAACAGCGTGCCGTCGGCCATTGCTGCCCTGGAGCAGGCGGGGCAGATTCCCGCCAGCGTGCGCATCGTCAACCTGGCCGGCGAGCCGCTGAAGCAGTCGTTGGTCGAGCGCTTGTACCAGCGCCCGGGCCTGGCGCGGGTGCATGACCTGTACGGCCCCTCCGAGGACACCACCTATTCCACCCACGCCTTGCGCAGGCCAGGGGGCCAGGCCTGTATCGGCCGGCCTTTGGACAATACCGCCGCCTATGTGCTAGACACCCAGGCCCAGTTGCTGCCGGTAGGGCTGGCGGGTGAGCTGTACCTGGCCGGCGCGGGCTTGAGCCGCGGCTACCTGAACCGCCCTGGGCTCACTGCCGAGCGCTACCTGCCCGACCCGTTCGCTGGCGATGGCCAGCGGATGTACCGTACCGGCGACCTGGTGCGCCAGGGCCGAGAGGGCGAGCTGTATTACGCTGGCCGCCTGGACCATCAGGTGAAGGTGCGCGGCTATCGCATCGAGCTGGGCGAGCTGGAGGCTCGCCTGTTGCAGGTGCCGGGTGTGCGCGCCGCCGTGGTGGTCGCCCAGCCGCTGCAGGGCGGTATGCAGTTGGTGGCGTACCTGGAAGGCGAGGTGGCCGGGGCCGAGGCGGTGCAAGCGTCACTGCGCCAAACGTTGCCGGATTACATGGTGCCGGCGCATGTCCTGTGCTTGCCGGCACTGCCGTTGACGCCCAACGGCAAGGTCGATCGCAAGGCCTTGCCGGTGCCGAGCCTCGGGCACGATCAAGGGCTCTATGTAGCGCCACGTTCGGCGCTGGAGCGAGACCTGGCGGCGATCTGGGCGCAGGTGCTGGAATGCCCGCAGGTCGGCCTGCAGGACCGGTTCTTCGCTTTGGGCGGCCACTCGCTGCTGGCGACCCGAGTCATGTCCCAGGTACGCCAGCAACTGGGCATCGACGCACCGTTGCGGCTGTTGTTCGAGCACGAGCAGTTGCAGGCGTTCGCCGCAGCCCTGGCGCCGCTGGCGCGCGGCGGGCAGCTGCAGATCGCCCGGGTGCCGCGCGAGCAGCCGCTGGCGTTGTCCTATGCCCAGGAGCGGCAATGGTTCCTCTGGCAGCTGGAGCCGCGCAGCAGTGCCTACAACCTGCCGCTGGCCTTGACCTTGCGCGGCCACCTGGATGTGGTGGCGCTGGGTGAGGCCTTCGCGCGCCTGGTAGCCCGCCATGAGTCGTTGCGCACGTGTATCCGCCTGGTCGATGGGCAGCCGCGTCAGGTGATCGCAGCCCCGCCAGGGATGGCCCTGGCGGTCGAGCGCGTGGAGGCCGGGGCGGGCCTGGAGGCTGTACTGGCCAAGGAGGTCGTTCGGCCGTTCGACCTGGAGAACGGGCCGTTGCTGCGGGTGCGCCTGTACGCCGTGGCCGAGCAGGAACATGTGCTGTTGCTGGTGCAGCACCACGTGGTCACCGATGCCTGGTCCATGCAGCTGATGGTTCGCGAATGGGTCGATGGCTATCGCGCCGCATGTGGCCAGCAGGTGCCGGCACTGCCTGACCTGCCGGTGCAGTATGCCGACTACGCCGCCTGGCAGCGGGCCTGGATGGAGGCGGGCGAACGCGAGCGCCAGCTGGCCTACTGGCGCGAGCAGCTGGGCGACGAGCAGCCGGTGCTGCAGCTGCCCTACGACCACCCACTGCCGGCCCAGCCGACCCTGCGCAACGGCCGCCTGCAATTGCAGCTGCCAAGACCACTCGGCGAGGCGCTTGCAGGCCTTGCGCGCGAGCGCGGCGTAACCCCGTTCATGTTGCTGCTGGCCAGCTACCAGGTGCTGTTGCAGCGCTACAGCGGCCAGCACGACATCCGCATCGGTGTGCCCACGGCCAACCGCAACCATGCCCAGACCCAGGCGCTGCTGGGCTTCTTCGTCAATACCCAAGTGTTCAGAGCGCGGCTGGATGCCAGCCAGTCGTTCGCCGCCCTGCTCGAGCAGGTACGCGAAACCGCCCTGCAGGCCCAGGCCCACCAGGACCTGCCGTTCGAGCAACTGGTCGAGGCCTTGCAGCCGGAGCGCAATCTGGGCCACAACCCGCTGTTCCAGACGCTGTTCAACCACCAGAGCGCGGAGCGTGGCCACGACCTCGCCGGCGTGCTGCCGGGGCTTGCGATCAGCCTCCTGGACCTGCCGCCACGCACCGCGTTGTTCGACCTCTCGCTGGACACCTGCGAGTCTGCCGAAGGTTGGTCGGCCACCTTCAGCTACATGGCCGAACGCTTCGAGGCGGTGACCATCGAGCGCCTGGCCAGGCACTGGCTGAACCTGCTGCAGGGCATTGTCGCCGCGCCGGACGAGGCGTTGGGCAACCTGCCGATGCTTGATGCCTGCGAACGCTTGCCTCAATGCGATGCGCTCAGTGGCCCCGCTCAGGACCATTCGATGCAGCGCCCGGTGCATGCCCTGTTCGAGGAGTGGGCGGCGCGCACGCCCAAGGCTCCGGCAGTGCTCTTCGGTGACCAGTGCCTGGACTATGCGACCCTCAACCAACGCGCCAACCGCCTGGCCGCGACACTCATCGCCCGGGGCGTAGGGCCCGAAGTGCTGGTGGCCATCGCCCTGGAGCGCTCGCCGCGCATGCTGGTGGCCTTGCTGGCGGTGCTCAAGGCCGGCGGCGCCTACCTGCCGCTGGACCCGCAATACCCGGCCGAGCGCCTGGCCTACATGCTCAAGGACAGCGGCGCCGGTTTGCTGCTGAGCGAGGCGAGCGTGGTCGGGCAGTTGCCGGTCGAAGGCTTGCACGTGCTGTTGATCGAAGACGCCATCGCGCAGGGCGAAATCGATAACCCGCAGGTAGAAACAGACCCGAACCAGCTGGCCTATCTCATCTACACCTCCGGCTCCACCGGCCAACCCAAGGGCGTGGCGGTCTCTCACGGGCCGCTGGCCATGCACGTGCAGGCCATCGCCGAGCGCTATGAAATGCGCCCGGACGACTGCGAACTGCACTTCATGTCGTTCGCCTTCGACGGTGCCCACGAGCGTTGGCTGACCTGCCTGACCCAGGGCGCCAGCCTGCTGCTGCGTGACAACACGTTGTGGACGCCGGAGCAGACCTACACGCAGATGAAGGCCCACGGCGTGACCGTTGCGGCGTTCCCGCCGGCATACCTGCAGCAACTGGCCGAGCACGCCGAACGTGAGGGCAGCCCTCCGGCGGTGCGGGTGTACTGCTTCGGTGGCGACGCCGTGCCCCAGGCCAGTTTCGAGCTGGCACGCCGGGCGCTGCGCCCGACCTACATCATCAATGGCTACGGCCCCACCGAGACGGTGGTGACGCCACTGATCTGGAAGGCCGGGCAGGGCACCGACTGCGGTGCGGCCTATGCGCCTATCGGCGAACGCATCGGCCGGCGCAGCGCGTACGTGCTGGACGGCGAGCTGAACCTGGTGCCGCAAGGCATCGCCGGGGAGCTGTACCTGGGCGGCGAAGGCCTGGCGCGGGGCTACCTGGGCCGTGCCGGCCTGAGCGCCGAGCGCTTCGTGGCCGATCCGTTCAGCACGGGCGGGCGGCTGTACCGCACCGGTGACCTGGTGCGCCAGCGCGCCGACGGGGTGATCGACTACCTCGGGCGGGTGGACAACCAGGTGAAGATCCGTGGTTTCCGTATCGAGCTGGGCGAGATCGAGGCGCGCCTGCTGGAGCAGGCTGGGGTGCGAGAGGCGGTGGTGCTGGCCCGTCCGGGCCTGAGCGGTCAGCAACTGGTGGCGTATGTGGTGCCCAGCGAGGCGGGCGAGCCGACGCTGCGCGAACGCCTGCGCCAGGCCCTGCGTGCGCTGCTGCCGGACTACATGGTGCCGACCGCCTGGCTGCTGCTCGAGCGCCTGCCGCTGACCCCGGCCGGCAAGCTCGACCGTAAGGCCTTGCCGGCGCCAGACCTGGCCCAGGCCCAGGAGGCCTACGAGGCGCCCCAAGGCGAGCTGGAAACGCGCCTGGCCGAACTCTGGGCGCAGGTGCTCAAGCTCGAGCGGGTAGGGCGTACGGACAACTTCTTCGAGTTGGGCGGGCATTCGCTGCTGGCCATGCAGGTGGTGGCCAGGGCCAGGGAGTCGTGGCAGCTCGATCTGCCCCTCAAGACCCTGTTCAGCCACCCGGTGCTGGCCGAGCAGGCCCAGGCGCTCGAGGCCTTGCAGCAAGAGCAGGCGCCGGTGCAGGACGCCTTGGCTAAATCCTTGGCGGCCCTCAAACGTTTATCAGCCACTGAGCTTGAAAAGCTGCTTTCCGAATGAGGGTCATGGCGTGCAAGAGTTGATTGAATCCATTGGTGTGCTGTCTGCGCAGGAGCGCAAGGCCCTGGCGGTTCTGCTGAAGAAGGAGGGGGTCAATCTCTACGACGTCGCCCCGGTGTTCCGACGTGACCCGGTCGAGCCGCTGCGCCTGTCCTATGCCCAGGAACGCCAGTGGTTCCTCTGGCAGCTGGAGCCGGGCAGCGCGGCCTACCATATCCCGGCCGCGCTGCACCTGAGCGGCCCGCTGGACCTGCAGGCCCTGCAGCGCAGCTTCGACTACCTGCTGGCTCGCCACGAAAGCCTGCGCACCTGTATCGATACTGGCGCCGGGCAGCCGCTGCAGCGCATCGAGGCCCAGCAGACCGTGGCCTTGCACATCGAGGCGGTAGGCCGGTTGCCCTCCGACGCTCTCAGGGCGCGGGTCGAGGCCCTGGTGGTGCAGCCGTTCGACCTGGCCGCCGGGCCATTGCTGCGCGTGCACCTGCTGCGCCAGGCCGACGATGACCATGTGCTGGTGATGGTCCTGCACCACATCGTCGCCGATGGCTGGTCGATGCAGATCATGGTCCGTGAGCTGGTGGAGGCCTACCAGGCCTTGTGCGAGGGCCACCAGCCCAGCCACGAGCCGCTGGCGATCCAGTACGCCGACTATGCACTGTGGCAACGCGCCTGGATGGAGGCCGGCGAGCGCCAGCGCCAGCTGGACTACTGGGTCGGCCAGCTCGGCGGCGAGCAGCCGGTGCTGGAGCTGCCCCTGGACCATCCGCGACCCGCGGCCCAGAGCTATCGCGGCGCACGCCACGACCTGACGGTCGCCGCGCCGCTGTGCCAGGCCCTGCAGCGCCTGGCCAACGAGCAAGGGGTCACCTTGTTCACCCTGTTGCTGGCCAGCTTCCAGGTCTTGTTGCACCGCTACAGCGGCCAGGACGAGCTGCGCATCGGCATCCCCAACGCCAACCGCAATCGCCCGGAAACCCAGGGGCTGATCGGTTTCTTCGTCAACACCCAAGTGCTCAAGGCGCAATTGGACGGGCGCATGAGCTATCGCCAAGTGCTAGCCCAGGCCGCACAGGCCATGTTGCAGGCCCAGGCCCACCAGGACCTGCCGTTCGAGCAACTGGTCGAAGCCTTGCAGCCGGAGCGCAGCCTCAGCCACAGCCCACTGTTCCAGGCCATGTACAGTCACCAGAACTCAAGCCGCGAGGCTCTGCCGACGTGCCAGTTGCACGCGCTGCGCATCGACAGCCTGGCGTTCGACAGCCAGGCCGCGCAGTTCGACCTGAGCCTGGACACGGCCGAAACCGACGAGGGGCTGATCGCCTCGTTCACCTACATGCGCGAATTGTTCGAGCCCCAGACCATCGCGCGCCTGGCCGGACATTGGCACAACCTGTTGCAGGCGCTGGTGGCCCAGCCTGATGCGGCCATCGGCGAGCTGCAGCTGCTCGACGCTGCGCAACGCCGGCAGCTGGAACACGAATGGAGCGGCATCGACGGGCTGGCGGTCGACGACCAGCACAGCCTCAAGGCGCTGATCGAGGCCCAGGTCGAGCGCACCCCCGAGGCGCTGGCGTTGATCCATGAGGGCCAGCACCTGACCTATCGGCAAATGAACGCCGAAGCCAACCGCTTGGCGGCACGCTTGTTGGCGCTGGGCATCGGCCCCGAGCAGCGGGTCGGCATCGCGGTGGATCGCGGGCTGGGCATGGCGATTGCCGTGCTGGCGGTGCTCAAGAGTGGCGCGGCCTATGTGCCGATGGACCCGCAATACCCCCGCGAACGCCTGCAAGGCATGATCGAGGACGCAGGCCTGGCCTGCCTGCTCACCCAGCCTGAACTGCGTGGGCAGTTGCCCGACTGCGGCGCCATGCCCGTACTGGAGCTGGACGCGCCGGCAGCCAGCGCCAGCGACCCGGGTAACCCGCCGCAGCGTAGCGCGCCGGGCAACCTGGCCTATGTCATGTTCACCTCCGGCTCCACCGGTCGGCCCAAGGGCGTGGCGATCAGCCAGGCGGCCCTCGCAGCCCACGTGCAGGTGTGCATCGATTTCTTCGGGTTGTCGTGCGCCGACCGCGTGCTGCAGTTCGCTACCTTCAATTTCGATGGCTTCGTCGAGCAGTTGTTCCCGGCCTTGATCTGCGGCGCCGCGGTGCTGCTGCGGGGCAACGAGATCTGGAGCAGCGAACAGTTCCACCGGGTGCTGGTGGAGCAGGGCGTCACCGTCGCCGACCTGACTACTGCCTACTGGGCCATGCTGGCCAAGGATTTCGCCGCGCGCCCACGGGCCAGCTATGGGCGGTTGCGCCAGGTACATGCCGGGGGCGAGGTGATGGCCGCCGACGCCCTGACGGCCTGGCGCGCCGCTGGGCTGGAGGGCGTGCGCCTGCTCAATACCTATGGCCCGACCGAAGCCACGGTGACGGTCAGCGCCCATGATTGCAGCCAGGGTCCGGTCACCGGCAACCCGCCGATCGGCCAGGTGCTCGCGGGCCGCTCGCTGTATGTAGTCGACGGTAATGGCGCGCTGGCGCCAGTGGGCGTGGTCGGCGAGCTGTTGATCGGCGGCGACTTGCTGGCTCGTGGGTACTTCCAGCGCCCCGACCTGACCGCCGCGCGCTTCGTGCCCAACCCCTTCGCCAACGGTGGCCGCCTGTACCGCACCGGCGACCGGGTGCGACGCCTGGCCAATGGCGATATCGAGTATGTCGGGCGTACCGACCACCAGATCAAACTGCGCGGTTTTCGCATTGAGTTGAGCGAGATCGAGGCGCGCCTGCTGGAGCACGCCCAGGTGCGCGAGGCGCTGGTGGTACCGGTGCAGGGCGCCGGCGGCACCCAGCTGGTCGCCTACCTGGTTACCACGCAGGCGTTGGGCGATGACCCCGGCCCATGGGTACGCGAGCTGCAGGCCTGGCTCAAGGCGCGCCTGCCTGACTACATGGTGCCCAGCCAGGTGATGATACTGGCCGCCATGCCGCTTTCGCCCAATGGCAAGCTCGACCGCCGCGCACTGCCCGCGCCGGACCCACAGTGGCTGGCCAGCCACTACCTGGCACCGCGTACCGCGTTGGAGCAGCAGGTCGCTGATATCTGGCAGGCCTTGCTCGGCGTGCCTCGGGTCGGCCTTAACGACAACTTCTTCGACCTGGGCGGGCACTCGCTGCTGGCCACCCAGGTGATGGCCCGCGTGCAGGTGGAGTTGGGTGCCAACATCCCGCTGAGCCTGCTGTTCCAGGAAAGCACCCTGGAAGGTTTCGTACAGGCGGTTCAGCCGCTGGTGTCGGTGGACATGGACGACACCCTGGATGAACTCAACGATTTTCTCGACGCGCTGGAGGCGAACTGAAATGGATCAGAACAGCAAGGTCGCCCTCGTTCAGCGATTCCTCAAACTGCCGGCGAGCCAAGGCCGCCTGTTCCTCGACAAGCTTCGGGAAAAAGGCCTGGGCCTGGCCCAGTTGCCGATCCCCGCAGGTGCACGTGACACCGAGCGGCCACGGCTGTCGTATGCCCAGCAGCGGCAGTGGTTCCTCTGGCAACTGGACCGTCAGGGTTCGGCCTACCACATCCCCAGCGTGCTGCGCTTGCGCGGCACCCTGGACCTGCAAGCCCTGCAACACGCCTTCGACCGCCTGGTCGAGCGCCACGAGGTGCTGCGCACCGCGTTCATCGAAGACGAAGGCGTCGCGAGCCAAGCCATCCTGCCGGCCACGCCGCTGGCCATCGACCTACATGACCTGGCCCAGGCCCGGCTGGGTGCCGATGCCTTGCAGGCGCTGGTCGAGGCCGAGATCGCCAGGCCGTTCGACCTGGGCGCTGGCCGCCCGTTGCGGGTGAGCCTGCTGCGCCTGGCCGCGGACGAACATGTACTGGTGCTGACCCTGCACCACATCGCGGCCGATGGCTGGTCGATGCAGGTGATGGTCGAGGAGCTGATTCACCTTTACGGTGGCGGTCAGGCGCTGCCGGCCCTGCCCATCCAGTACGCCGATTATGCCCATTGGCAGCGTTGCTGGATGGAGGCCGGCGAGGCGGACCGCCAACTCGCCTACTGGACCGAACAACTGGGCACAGACCCTGTGCAGTTGGGGCTGCCGACCGACTACCCGCGTCCGGCCCAGCGCAGCCTCGCAGGTGGCCGCTGCGCCATCCCGTTGCCGTCGACGGCGGTGCGCGACCTGCAACACCTGGCCAAGGATGAGGGGGTGACCCTGTTCGTCGCCCTCCAGGCCTGCCTGCATGCCTTGCTGCACCGCTATACCGGGCAGACCGATATTCGCATCGGCCTGCCGGTGAGCAACCGCAACCGGCCGGAGACCGAGCGCCTGATCGGCTTCTTCGTCAACACCCTGGTGCTGCGTTCGCACCTGGACGGTCGCATGACGTTCCGCGCCCTGTTGCGTCAGCTCAAGCACCAGGTACAGCAGGCCCAGGCCCACCAGGACCTGCCTTTCGAGCAACTGGTCGAGGCCCTGCAGCCAGAGCGCAGCCTGAGCCAGAGCCCGCTGTTCCAGGTGCTGCACAACCACCAGAGCGAGGCGCGTGGCGATCACTGGCAGGTGCACGAGCACCTGGCTGTCGAAGGCCTTGCCCTAGCCGGTTGCCAGAGCAAGTTCGACCTGACCCTGGAAACCTTCGAGCATGGCGAGGCGGTGAGCGCTTCGTTCATCTACGCACGCGACCTGTTCCGCGAACAGACGCTGGCGCGCATGGCGGGGCATTTCGCATGCCTGCTACAGGCGTTCGCCGAGGTCCCTGACAGTACGCTTGAATCAATCCCGCTGCTGGACGCCGAGGCGCAGCGAACCGTGCAGGCCGTCTGCACCGGCGAGGCGGTAGCCGATGCCCCCCAAGGGACCGTGCACGGGCTGATCGAGGCGTTCGCACGCCAGCAGCCGGATGCCGTGGCGCTGGTACAGGGCGAGCGACGTCTAACCTATCGCGACCTGAACTTGCACGCCGAACAGCTCGCCGCACGCCTGCAGGCCCTGGGAGTGGGCCCTGAAACCTGCATCGCCCTGCGCGCTGCGCGCTCGTTGGAACTGGTGGTGGGCATGTTGGCGATCCTCAAGGCCGGCGGCGCCTACCTGCCCATAGACACCCGCACGCCACAGGCGCGGGTCGGCCAGTTGCTGGCAGAAAGCGCCGCGCCGGTGCTGCTCACCGATGCGGCCTGGATCGCCGAACAGGCGGGCGGGATGGAAGTGCCCAGCCTGGTATTGGACGACGTACTCGGCCAACCCTGTGAACCCATCGAGCGCCAGCAGCCCTCGGTGCTGGCCGACAACCTGGCGTATGTGATCTACACCTCCGGCTCCAGCGGTCAGTCCAAGGGCGTGATGGTCAGCCATGGCGCCTTGCTCGCCTACGTGCAAGGGCTGCTGACATGCATGCCCTGGGCGCAGGCGCGCACCTTGGCACTGGTCTCGACCCCGGCGGCGGACCTTGGGCACACCATGCTGTTCGGCGCCCTGTGTTCAGGCCGCACCCTGTGCCTGGCCGATGACGACCAGGTGCGCGATGCCGAGCGCTTCGCCGGCTTCATGCAGGCTCACGCGGTGGATGCATTGAAGATCGTGCCATCGCACCTGGAAGCGCTGCTCGAGGCCGCCCAGCCGGCCCAGGTCCTGCCACGCCGGTGCCTGGTGCTGGGGGGCGAGGCGTGCTCGGCGCAGCTGCTGGCGCGCATCCGGGCGGCAGCCCCGCAGTGCCAGGTGGTCAACCACTATGGTCCGACCGAGACCACCGTCGGCGTGATCGCCGGCACCGTCGAGCCAGGCGACGCGGGCATGCGCATCGCCATGGGTCGGGCCATGCCCCAGGCCCGGGTGCAGCTGCTCGATGACGGCCTCGCCCCGGTGGTGCTGGGCGCCAGTGGCCAGCTGCAGGTGGCGGGGCCGGCCCTGGCCCGCGGCTACCTTGGGCGCGCGGGCCTGACCGCCGAGCGCTTCGTGCCCGACCCTGAGGGGGCTCCGGGGGGCCGTGCGTACCGCACCGGCGACCTGGCGCGCATCGGCGATGCTGGCATCGAATACCTGGGTCGCGGTGACGACCAGGTCAAGATCCGAGGTTTTCGCGTCGAGCCCGACGACGTCGCCCAGCGCCTGCGTGGGTTGGACGGTGTCGCGGCGGCGGCGGTACTGGTACGCGAGGTCGAGGGCAGCCTGCGCCTGGTTGCCTACCTGGTGCCGATGGACGCAACGCTGGCCGAAGCCGACGAGGGCGCGCGCCAGCGTTGGGCTGACGCGGTACTCGAGGGCTTGCGTCTGCAGGTGCCCGACTACCAGGTGCCGGCCCATGCCGTGGTGCTGGCTGGCCTGCCTTTCACCGCCAACGGCAAGCTGGACCGTCGTGCGTTGCCGCCACCTTGCGCACGCACGGACGAAGCGTTCGAAGCGCCACAAGACGCACGCGAGCAGCGCCTGGCTGCAGTCTGGGCCGCGGTGCTCAAGCGTGAGCGGGTAGGGCGCCAGGACAACTTCTTCGAAGTCGGCGGTGACTCGATCATCTCCATCCAGCTGGTCAGCCGCGCCCGCCAGCAAGGGCTGCACTTCACCGCCCGCGATGTCTTCACCCACCAGACGGTCGCTGCCCTGGCCAGGGTGGTGCGCGAGGGTGAACCGACGCAGGCCCGTGAACAGCCGCCGGTCACGGGCGACCTGGCATTGCTGCCGATTCAGCACTGGTTTTTCGAACAGGCCGTCGCCCAACCTGACCACTGGAATCAGTCGGTGCTGCTGCAAGTGCGCAGCGCCCTGGACCCTGCGCTGCTGGAGCAGGCCCTGCAAGCCCTGGTGATCCACCACGATGCCCTGCGCCTGGCATTCACCGAGGGGTGTGGCACGCACCTGACGCTGGCGCAACTGCGCATGCAGTGGGCCCAGCGCCCCTTGCTGTGGACCACTCAAGTGGATTCGCCACAAGCGCTGGAGGCCGCCTGCAGCGAGGCCCAGGCCAGCCTGCACCTGGCCCGCGGTGAACTGCTGCGCGGCCTGCTGGCGGACCTTGGCGACGGCACTCAGCGCCTGCTGCTGGTGATCCACCACCTGGTGGTCGATGGCGTGTCCTGGCGTATCCTGTTCGACGACCTGCAACAGGCCTATCGCCAGCGGGCCGCCGGGCAGCCGCTGGCCTTGCCGGCCCGGACCAGCAGCTACCAGCAGTGGGGCCAGCGCCTGGGCGAGCATGCCCGTGGCGCTGCCCTCGAAACGCTGGCGCACTGGCGCACCCTGGCGGGCAAGGCGAACGAGCTGCCCTGCCGCGACCCGCAGGGCAGCCAGCTGGCCCGCCACGCCCACAGTGTCTATACCCGGCTGGACCGCACGCTCACCCAACAGCTGTTGCGCCAGGCGCCGGCTGCCTACCGCACCCAGGTCAACGACCTGCTGCTCACCGCTCTGGCCCGCGTGCTGGTGCGTTGGACCGACCAGCCGCAGGTGCTGGTACAACTGGAGGGCCACGGCCGCGAAGAGCTGTTCGACGACATCGACCTGTCGCGCACCGTAGGCTGGTTCACCAGCCTGTTCCCGGTGAGCCTGGCCCCGGTCGGGGGGCTGGGCGAATCGATCAAGGCGGTCAAGGAGCAACTGCGCGCCGTGCCCGACAAAGGCGTGGGCTTCGGCATCCTGCGCTACCTGGGCGAGCCGCAGGTGCGCGCCGAGCTGGCGGCCTTGCCGCGCCCACGCATTACCTTCAACTACCTGGGCCAGTTCGATGCCAGCCTCGACGCCCGCGACGACCTGTTCGCTCCTGCCCGTGAGGGGCGTGGTGCGGAGCAGGGCGAAGAGGCGCTGCTGGGCAACTGGCTGAGCCTCAACGGGCAGGTCTACGACGGCGAGTTGAGCCTTGGCTGGACCTTCAGCCGCGACTGCTTCGACAGCGAGGCCATCGAGGCGCTGGCCCAGGCCTATGGCCAGGAGCTGGCGCTGTTGGTCGAGCACTGCGTGAACCCTGCCAACCGCGGCCTGACGCCTTCGGACGTACCCTTGTCGGGGCTCGGCCAGGCGCAGCTGGAGCGTCTGGAAGCCGACGGGCGACTGATCGACGATGTCTATCCGCTTTCGCCCATGCAGCAGGGCATGTTGTTCCATGCCTTGTACGACGAGGCGCGCCATGAATACGTCAACCAGATGTGGGTGGATGTGCAGGGGCTCGACGAGGCACGCTTCGCCACTGCCTGGCGGCAGGTCGTGGCCCGTCACGACAGCCTGCGCAGCTGTTTCGACTGGCGCGACGAACCGGCGCAGCAACTGGTCTGCCGCACGCTGCCCGACAGTTTGCAAATCCTCGAAAGCGCGGCGCAGGCCGACCTGGAGGCACTGGCCCGCGAAGAGCGCGAGCGCGGCTTCGACCTGGCCCAGGCACCGCTGCTGCGCCTGCTGCTGGTGCGCACCGGGCCTGGCCGCCATCGGTTGATCTACACCAACCACCACATCCTGCTCGACGGTTGGAGCAATGCCCAGCTGCTGGGGGAAGTGCTGCAGTGCTACCACGGCCAGCCGCTGGCGCCCCAGCAGGGCCGCTACCGGGACTATATCCAGTGGTTGCAAGGCCAGGACCGCAGCCACACCGAGACCTTCTGGAAGACGCGCCTGGCGCGCATCCCTGGGCCCACGCACCTGGCCCTGGCCTTCGCTCATGCTGGCCAGGGTTCGCCCGGACAAGCCAATGGCCATGCCTACCGCACCTATGACCGGGCGCGTACGCGCGCGCTCGGCGAGTTCGCCCGGCGACACAAGGTCACCCTCAATACGCTGATGCAGGCAGCCTGGCTGCTGCTGTTACAGCGCTACACCGGGCAGGACTGCGTCGCCTTCGGGGCCACCGTGGCGGGCCGGCCGGCGGTGCTGCCAGGCATCGAGCAGCAGGTCGGGCTATTCATCAATACCCTGCCGGTGATCGCCGAGGTCCGAGGCTCCTGTGTGATAGGCCAATGGCTGCAAGGCATCCAGCAGGAGAACCTGGCGATCCGCGAGCATGAGCATACGGCCCTGGTGGATATCCAGCGTTGGGCCGGGCTGGGTGCCACGCCGCTGTTCGACAGCTTGCTGGTGTTCGAGAACTATCCGATTTCCGAGGCGTTGGCCCAGGGCGAGGGCAGTACGCTGCGCTTCGGCGAGGTGGTCAACCACGAGCAATCCAATTACCCGCTGTCGCTGGCGATCAGCCTAGGCGAGCAACTGACCTTGCACTATTGCTTCGACCAGAGCCTGTATGGCGAGCAGGCCATCGAACAGTTGGCCGACAGCTTCGACAGCCTGGTGCAGCAGTTGCTCGAGGCCTCGTCGCACACGCCGGTCGGCGCCTTGCACGCTTGCGCGCCAGCCCACTGTCGGCAGGTGGAGGCCTGGAATGGCCCGGTCCGCGACTATCCGATGCAGCGCCCGGTACATGCGCTGTTCGAGGACTGGGCGGCGCGCACGCCCAAGGCTCCGGCAGTGCTGTTCGGTGACCAGTGCCTGGACTACGCCACCCTCAACCAACGCGCCAACCGTCTGGCCGCGACACTCATCGCCCGGGGCATAGGGCCCGAAGTGCTGGTGGCCATCGCCCTGGAGCGCTCGCCGCGCATGCTGGTGGCCTTGCTGGCGGTGCTCAAGGCCGGCGGCGCCTACCTGCCGCTGGACCCGCAATACCCGGCCGAGCGCCTGGCCTACATGCTCAAGGACAGCGGCGCCGGTTTGCTGCTGAGCGAGGCGAGCGTGGTCGGGCAGTTGCCGGTCGAAGGCTTGCACGTGCTGTTGATCGAAGACGCCATCGCGCAGGGCGAAATCGATAACCCGCAGGTAGAAACAGACCCGAACCAGCTGGCCTATCTCATCTACACCTCCGGCTCCACCGGCCAACCCAAGGGCGTGGCGGTCTCTCACGGGCCGCTGGCCATGCACGTGCAGGCCATCGCCGAGCGCTATGAAATGCGCCCGGACGACTGCGAACTGCACTTCATGTCGTTCGCCTTCGACGGTGCCCACGAGCGTTGGCTGACCTGCCTGACCCAGGGCGCCAGCCTGCTGCTGCGTGACAACACGTTGTGGACGCCGGAGCAGACCTACACGCAGATGAAGGCCCACGGCGTGACCGTTGCGGCGTTCCCGCCGGCATACCTGCAGCAACTGGCCGAGCACGCCGAACGTGAGGGCAGCCCTCCGGCGGTGCGGGTGTACTGCTTCGGTGGCGACGCCGTGCCCCAGGCCAGTTTCGAGCTGGCACGCCGGGCGCTGCGCCCGACCTACATCATCAATGGCTACGGCCCCACCGAGACGGTGGTGACGCCACTGATCTGGAAGGCCGGGCAGGGCACCGACTGCGGTGCGGCCTATGCGCCTATCGGCGAACGCATCGGCCGGCGCAGCGCGTACGTGCTGGACGGCGAGCTGAACCTGGTGCCGCAAGGCATCGCCGGGGAGCTGTACCTGGGCGGCGAAGGCCTGGCGCGGGGCTACCTGGGCCGTGCCGGCCTGAGCGCCGAGCGCTTCGTGGCCGATCCGTTCAGCACGGGCGGGCGGCTGTACCGCACCGGTGACCTGGTGCGCCAGCGCGCCGACGGGGTGATCGACTACCTCGGGCGGGTGGACAACCAGGTGAAGATCCGTGGTTTCCGTATCGAGCTGGGCGAGATCGAGGCGCGCCTGCTGGAGCAGGCTGGGGTGCGAGAGGCGGTGGTGCTGGCCCGTCCGGGCCTGAGCGGTCAGCAACTGGTGGCGTATGTGGTGCCCAGCGAGGCGGGCGAGCCGACGCTGCGCGAACGCCTGCGCCAGGCCCTGCGTGCGCTGCTGCCGGACTACATGGTGCCGACCGCCTGGCTGCTGCTCGAGCGCCTGCCGCTGACCCCGGCTGGCAAGCTCGACCGTAAGGCCTTGCCGGCGCCAGACCTGGCCCAAGCTCAGGAAGCCTACGAGGCGCCTCAGGGCGAGCTGGAAATGCGCCTGGCCGAACTCTGGGCGCAGGTGCTCAAGCTCGAGCGGGTAGGGCGTACGGACAACTTCTTCGAGCTCGGTGGCGATTCGATCGTCTCTATCCAGCTGGTCAGCCGCGCACGTGCCCAAGGTCTCCATTTCACGCCCAAGGACCTGTTCAACCAGCAGACCGTGCAGGAGCTGGCTCAGGTCGCCCAGCAAGGGGGGGCGCCTGCAGTGATCGACCAGGCGCCGGCCCGTGGCGAGCAGCCGTTGCTGCCGGTCCAGCAGTGGTTCTTCGAGCAGGCGATCCCTGACCGACATCACTGGAACCAGTCGGTACTGTTGCGCCCGCTGCAGACGCTGGGCGCCGAGCGCCTGGCGCAGGCCCTGCACGCCCTGGTCGCGCACCACGACGCCCTGCGCCTGTGCTTCAGCGAGCAGGCCGGTGGCTGGCAAGCCGAATACCGCAGCGCCGCGCAATTGCCACAGGACCTGTTGTGGTGCGTTCAGGTGCAAGACGCCCAGGCGCTGGAGCAGGCCTGCGAACAGGCCCAGCGCAGCCTCGACCTGCAGGCGGGGCCGCTGTTGCGCGCCGTGCTGGCGACCCTGGCCGATGGCTCCCAGCGTCTGTTGCTGGTGATCCACCACCTGGTGGTCGACGGCGTATCCTGGCGCATCCTCTTCGACGACCTGCAAGCGCTCTACCAGCAACCGGATACCGCCTTGCCCCCACGCACCAGTTCGCTCAAGGCCTGGGCCGAGCGTTTGCAGGCCTGGGCCTCGGGGCCCGGTGCCGAGGAGGTGGCGTTCTGGCAGGCGCACTTGGATGGTGTCACTGGCCAACTGCCGTGCGACCACCCAGGTGGCAGCCTGCAAGGGCGTTTTGCCGCCAGTGTGCACAACCAGCTCGATGCCGACCTGACCCAACGCCTGCTGCAACAGGCGCCGGCGGCCTACCGCACCCAGGTCAACGACCTGCTGCTCACTGCCTTGGCGCGGGTCATCGCACGCTGGAGCGGGCAGGACCACGTGCTGGTGCAGCTCGAAGGCCATGGTCGTGAGGACCTGCTCGACGACATCGACCTGACGCGCACCGTCGGCTGGTTCACCAGCGTCTTCCCGGTGTGCCTGCGCCCCTGCGCGGATCTGCCGGGTTCGCTCAAGGCGATCAAGGAGCAGCTGCGGGCGGTGCCGGGCAAGGGCCTGGGCCTGGGCGTGCTCCAGCGGTTTGCCGACGACGCCACCCGCGCGCAGCTGGCGGGCCTGCCGCAGCCGCGCATCACTTTCAACTACCTGGGCCAGTTCGACGGCAGTTTCGATCAGGAGCAAGGCGTGTTCGTTCCGGCCGAGGAAAGCGCCGGCCGCCAGGAGCACGCCGACGCCCCGTTGGGCAACTGGCTGTCGATCGGTTGCCGGGTATTCGCGGGGGAACTGGGCATCCACTGGACCTTCAGCCGCGACCTGTTCGACGTGGCCACGGTCGAGCACCTGGCCACGGCCTTCCGTGAGGAACTGGCGGCCCTGGTCGCGCACTGCAGCGACGAAGCCCAGGGTGGCCTGACCCCTTCGGACGTGCCGCTGGCTGGGCTGAGCCAGGCGCAACTGGACGCCTTGCCGGTGCCGGCGCGGCAGATCGAGGACCTCTACCCGCTGTCGCCCATGCAACAGGGCATGTTGTTCCATGCATTGGCCGACGCCCATAGCGGCGACTACGTGAACCAGATGCACGTGGCGGTCAGCGGCCTGGACGAGCAGCGCATGGCGGCGGCCTGGGACGCGGCGCTCGGGCAACACGAGAGCCTGCGCAGCCTGTTCCTCTGGCAGCTGGAGCAGCCTCGGCAATTGGTTTGCCGGCATGTGCCCGGCGGCCTGCAGGTGCTCGACTGGACGCACCGCGACGTATCGGACGCAGACCTTGCGCAACTGGCACGCCAAGAGCGCGAGCGCGGCTTCAAGCTGGACCAGGCGCCCTTGCTGCGCCTGTGCCTGGTGCGCCTGGGCCAGGGGCGCCACCACCTGATCTACACCAGCCACCACATTCTCATGGACGGCTGGAGCAATGCCCAACTGCTGGGCGAAGTGCTGCAGCGCTACAGCGGCGAGGCGGTCGCCGCGCCAACGGGGCGCTACCGCGACTACATCGCCTGGTTGCAGCGCCAGGACCTGGCGGCCAGCGAAGCCTTCTGGAAAGGCCGGGTGGCCCGGCTGGGCGCGCCGACGGCACTGGCCCAGGCGCTGCCCAAGCCTGCCGGCACGGGGCATGGCGACTACTACCGCACCTTGAGTGCAGGGCACTGCGAGGGCCTGGAGCGGTTCGCGCGCCAGCAGAAAGTCACCCTCAACACCTTGGTGCAGGCCGCCTGGCTGGTGTTGTTGCAGCGCTATACCGGCCAGCAGACGGTCGCCTTCGGCGCCACCGTGGCAGGCCGACCACCGGAGCTGCGGGGTATCGAGCGGCAGGTGGGGCTGTTCATCAACACCCTGCCGGTGATAGCGACGCCGGATATCGACCAGCCGTTGTTGCCTTGGCTGCAGCAGTTGCAGCAGGACAACCTGGCGGCCCGGGAACATGAGCACACGCCGCTGTTCGAGATCCAGCGCTGGGCAGGCCAGAGCGGCGTGGCGCTGTTCGACACGCTGCTGGCCTTCGAGAACTACCCGGTGGCCGAAGCGCTGGCCCAGGGGCCGGACATCGGCCTGGCGTTCGGCGAAGTGCAGAACCAGGAGCAGACCAGCTATCCGCTGTGCCTGGCGGTCAACCTGGGGGCGCAGCTGTCGTTGCATTTCAGTTATGACCAGGCGTGCTTCGACGGCGCTACCGTGGCGCAGATCGCAGGCAGCCTGGAGACGCTACTGGAGCAATTGGTGCGCAGCGATGCGCAGACGCGCCTTGGCGAACTGGCCTTGCTGTCGTGCGTTGCGGCCGAAGATCAGCAGCTTGCCTGGAACTCGACGTCTGTGACCTATGACCTGGCGTGCACCGTGCACCAGCGCTTCGAGCAGCAGGCCGCGGCCCAGCCCCAGGCACCGGCCCTGACCTTTGCTGGCCGACAGCTGAACTACGCCGAGCTCAACGCCCGGGCCAACCAGCTGGCGCACCTGCTGATCGCCCGTGGCGTCGGCCCGGACGTGCTGGTCGGCATTGCCGCCGAGCGTTCGCTGGACATGGTGGTGGGCCTGTTGGCCATCCTCAAGGCCGGTGGCGCCTATGTACCGCTGGACCCGGAATACCCGCGCGAGCGCCTGGCCTATATGCTCGAGGACAGTGGCGTGAAGCTGCTGCTGACCCAGCGTCGGCTGTTGGCCGATCTGCCGGTGGAGGGTGTCGATTGCCAGCTGCTCGATGAGCTTCAGCTGGGCGCGCAACCGACCCATAACCCGGACGTGGCCGTGGACGGCGAAGGGCTGGCCTATGTGATCTACACCTCCGGTTCCACCGGCAAGCCCAAGGGCGCCGGCAACCGCCACGCCGCGCTGGTCAACCGCCTGTGCTGGATGCAGGAGGCATACGGGCTCACCGCTGCGGACACCGTATTGCAGAAAACCCCGTTCAGTTTCGATGTGTCGGTGTGGGAATTCTTCTGGCCCTTGATGGAAGGTGCGCGGCTGGTGCTGGCAGCCCCGGGCGACCACCGCGACCCGGCGCGCCTGGTCGAGCTGATCGAGGCCGAGGCGGTGAGCACGCTGCACTTCGTGCCGTCGATGCTGCAGGCCTTCCTGCAAGACCCTGGTGTCGAACGTTGCCGCAGCCTGCGCCGCATCGTCTGCAGCGGCGAGGCGCTGCCGGTGGATGCGCAGCAGCAGGTGCAGGCGCGGCTGCCCTGGGCCGGGTTGTACAACCTGTACGGCCCGACCGAGGCGGCCATCGACGTGACCCACTGGACGTGCGTGGACGAAGGCCGCGACAGCGTGCCGATTGGCCGACCGATCGCCAACCTGGCCTGCCATGTCCTGGATGCGAGCCTGGAGCCGGTACCGGCGGGCGTGCTGGGCGAGCTGTACCTGGCCGGCACCGGCCTGGCCCGCGGTTACCACCGCCGCCCTGGGCTGACCGCCGAGCGCTTCGTCGCCAACCCGTTCGTGGCCGGTGAGCGGATGTACCGCACTGGCGACCTGGCGCGTTACCGGCCTGATGGCGTGATCGAGTACGCCGGGCGCCTGGATCATCAGGTCAAGCTGCGCGGCCTGCGCATCGAGCTGGGCGAGATCGAGGCACGGCTGCTGGAGCATGCGTGGGTGCGCGAGGCAGTGGTGATCGCCGAGGACGGCAAGCGCCTGCTCGGCTATGTAGTGCTGGTGCGCGAAGAAGCGGGTTGGCAGCAGGCGCTGGCCGATCACTTGGCCGGGCATTTGCCCGAGTACATGGTGCCGAGCCAATGGTTGGCCCTCGAACGCATGCCGCTGAGCCCGAACGGCAAGCTGGAGCGCCGTGCCTTGCCGAAGATCGAGGCGGGCGCCCAGGCAGCCTACGTGGCGCCGCAAGGCGAACGGGAACAGGCCCTGGCCGCTGTCTGGGCCCAGGTGCTGCAGGTATCGCAGGTGGGCCGAGACGACAACTTCTTCGAGTTGGGCGGCCATTCGTTGCTGTCGCTCAAGCTGCTCGATGCCCTGCATCGACAACTGGGTATCGAGGTGTCACTGAGCCACTTCATGGCCAACCCGAGCGTTGCCCGCCTGGCCGCGAGCCTGGCCGCGCCGGCCGCGCAGGCACCTTCGTTGCTGGTGCAGTTGGGGGGCGATCCGGTGCGCCAACCGTCGTTGTTCTGCTTCCATCCTAGCTACGGCTCGGTCTATTGCTACCAACCGCTGGCCCAGGCCATGTGCGATCTGTTCTGCGTGCAAGGCGTGGTGTGCGAGGCGTTCGTCCAGGGCCACTGGCAGCCCACCACCTGGGGCGGCATGGTCCAGCGCTATACCCGGCAGTTGCTCCAGGCCCAGCCTGAGGGGCCGTTCCACCTGCTGGGCTGGTCGCTGGGTGGCAACCTGGCGATGAGCGTGGCACGGCAGCTCGAGCTGGCCGGGCGGGACGTGGCCTTCCTTGGCATGCTCGACGCACCGCCACCGGCCGAGGTGAAGCCGTTCTGGGACCTGCTCGCCGAGGCCAAGGCCCAGGCGCCGCGTCATGAACAGGACGATCACGGCCAAGGGCGTGTGGCCTTGCTGTCGCTGCTGTTCCCCGAGCGTGAAGCCCAGTTCCGCGACCTGGCCGCCAGCCTGGTCGGCCAGCCGCTGGAGACGGTGCAGGCGCAGGTGCTGGCTTGGACGCGTCGGGAGCTGCCGGAGCAGTTCGAGCTGATCGAAGGGCTGATCCTGCAGAACCGCGACCTGGACAACGCCCTGCGCATCAAGCCACAGCTCGATGCCTTGCTGCAGGCGTTCCGCTATGAACCAACCGAAGTCGCCCCGGCGTGCTGGTGGGCCGGCCGCGACAAGCCACAGGCGTTGGTCGAGGTCATCGAGGCGCACCTGAAGCAGGCCCTGGCGCCGGTGGCGTTGGCTCATTCGCAGGTGCTCGACAGTGACCATGACCAGATCGTCAACAGCGCGCAGTGGCTGGCGTCGCTGCGCCAGTTGCTGGAGCGCAGCTTGCAAAGCGCATGACCTTTGCCTCCTGTGAGAGCGGGTTTGTCCCGCCCTCACAGGGGGGCGCTGATTTAGCGATGGCCGCTGTCGATCAGTGCTTTTGTCGACTTGGACAATGCGTCGCTGAAGGCTTTGAGCGCAGGCGGCAGGTCGCCTTCGTGCGCGGCTACATGGTCGTTGATCACATCCTGGGCGCGCTTTAGCCGGGGGTTGCTGTTGAGCACGATTTCCCGAGCCGAGAGTTCCTTGAGCAGGTTCAGGCACAGGTGGCGCCCTTGATCGGAAATGCCTCTATACAGCGAGATGAGGTGCTCGTTGGTCTGCACCCTGATGAAATGCACGTGCTCGGCGAAAGTATGGAACCGCGGGTGGTACATCTCAGTGAAAGCGCCAGGTTGCGGATAGGTTTCCTGGCCCATTTTCTTTGCATCGGCCCAAACCGTGTCGGACTTGATCTGGTTGCAATCGAAGCAGGCCACTGCCAGGTTCCAAAAATGGAAAGTGTACTGGACGAAATCGGCACGCGGCAGGATATGTTCGATGGGCTTGGCGTGGGCGATGTTGACCAAGGGGCGCTGGCAATAACAACACAGGTAGTTTTGTTCTTTTTCCAGGAAGCTGCGTAACGCCTTGCGGATCAACGGGCCGGTTACACCCGATGTCTGGCGTTGGTTGAATTTGCTCAGCTCGGTCCACAAGTCGACCGCAGAGGGTACCAAGCCTTTTTTCCGTCGTTTGAACTCGGCGATGGCCAAGGCATTTTGCTCGACGAGATGCTGCCATGCCTTGGGCCGATGTATCTGCCGCTCATGACAGTCATCCTTGTAGCGGGCCTCTATGGCATCCATCTGCTTCTGGGTCAAATCAGCCATGCTGAGGCTCGCTTTGCGCACGCAGCATCAAGATCGCGCCCAAGGTCTTTTCGATCAGGTCGATATCGTTGGCCGGGCGTGTTTCGCTACCGATCTGGCCGCTCTTGCGAATGGTCGTCTTGAACGCTTCCAGCTTCTCGATGGCTTTGTTGGCCTGGTCGATGACGGTGACGCCGGCTTGTTCATTTTCATTCACCGCTTCGATCAGCGAGGCCACCAGCTTGGCGCAGCGTTCATGCACTTCCCGGTTGTGCGGGGTGTAGGTTTCGAAACCGTCCATCAACAGGGTTTCGACCGAATGGCGTTCCTCGACGGGGATCTCGTCCAGTACACCGACCCGGTATACGTAGCAGAGGTCCTGTGCGGCGGCATTGGCGATCAGGATCGGCGAGTGGGTGGCGACCACGAAGGCGGTCTGCAGGCGTTCGCTCAGCACGCTCAAGACTCGAGGGAGCCGTTGCTGCCAGCTGACGTGCAGGCTGATTTCGGGTTCATCGATCAGGAACGTCGCATCCCGGGCATCCGAAGCGATGATCCGGGTCAGCAGGTTGAGGATGCTTTGCTCGCCGGAACTCAAGTTTTCGAAGGCGATGGTGCGGTGGCCTTCACGGATGAAGTTCACGTCGTAATGCTTGATCAGGCCTTTTTCACGGTTGAGGTACGCCCGGTCATCGCTGTCCGATAGATCGAGGGTATCGGGACGCCGGTCGCCATGTTGGTCATGGCTGAGTTCGGACTTCAGGGTCAGATAGATCTTGGAGTTGAACCCGATCAATTCCAGGCATTCGCTCAGCAGTTGGACGTGAGCGCCGTACTTCGCGATGGCGGCTGTTTCCTTGGCGATAGAGCTTTTGCGTGCACCTTTGTAGGTAAAGAGATGGCGTTCGTCAGGAAAGCGATCGGCATGGGACATGGGCAGGCCAATGGTATGCTTCTTGGCAGCCTGCAATTGGTACACGATGTCCCTGAGCAGGAAACTTTTGCCCTCGCCATTGTTGCCGATGACATAGATGCAGCGATGGCCATCGCTGCGCTCCAGTGCCTGGGCGATCAATCGGCTGTTATCCGACAGCGCCGGCCGAGAGGGCTCGCCAGGTGCGGCCTTGAGGTAGGGGCGGCTGGCCAGGCGTGTCCTGCTGAGGCGCTTCGGCCTTTTGTCCATGGCGTTGCACAGCCCGGTGATCGGTCGGAAGCCATCATGGAAGTAGCTGTTGACGAACTTCAATACATCGCGGGAAAGAAAGTCCAGATGGCTGTGCGCTGCACGGCCTTGCCAGAGATTGTAGATACAGCCGGCCAGCAGCATGCGCTCGATACCGTCCAGCGGGGGCAGTGCGGTGTTCGAAACGGAGACATCAATGTAGAGCGTATCGTTCTGGAGTGGCTGCGTATTGATGATGATCGCGGTGCAATGATCCGAGGGCGAGGGCAGGCTGCTGAAATTGATCAGCGCCTCGATGCATGCGCGGCCCTCGGTCAAGGCGAGCAAGCGCTCCCAGGTGCCGGTCGTTTCTGCGTGGGTCCAGTTCACGATCAGCACGAGCCGGGCATTGCCGATGTCCAGTACGTTCTCGAGCGTTGACAGAAACGCTGTGTGGTCGGCTAGCGGCCAGTCCAGCAGAAAGGTCGGCTGGCCGAAGCGGTAGTCCACGGCTTGGGTGAACGTGGCATCGATGCCATTGGCCGCCAGGCGCAGGCTGATGAGGTTTCGATGGCGGTCGGATAGGTTTTCGGACATGGGAAACGATGGCTTGGGCGACTGACCCAACAACCCGAGTGAGAGTTCGGCGGTGTTGGGGAGCGCTTCGAACAACGGGGTCGACAACGTCGCTTGCAGGGTGCCGACCAATGCGGCAACCAGTTTCGGGTGGCGGTAATCGATACCGACTTCCTGCGAAATGGATCTGGCGGCCAGGTGTGTAATCAGGAACGCAGTATCTTTGCGTGATTTGAGAAGCTGTTCGGCCTTGTTCTTCAACTGATTGTGGATATCGATGGCGACCTGTTCGAGCAACGGGTCGTCCATCAGCCATGTCGCGAATTGGTATTGGTCGAAGGAAGGCCCCCCAACACGGGCGACCGCAACCAGCATCAGTAGGAGTCGAGCATCCTGCGAAAGATCGGTAATCGCTTTCACGTCCTGTTCGAGCGCTTCGATCAACTTCTCTGCCGCGATTTCGCGGTCGTCATGGTACATGGTAGGTCCTGATCGGGTTGGAAAGAGCGTCCGTGGCGAATGGTGGCGCGTGGCCATCTAGGCGCTATTTGATCAGGTTTGTCGGGTTGGATTCAATGACGCAGGGGCCGCTTTGCGGCCCTTTCGCGGCGCAAGGCCGCTCCTACAAGTGTATGCGAACCTCGGTAGGAGCGGCCTTGTGCCGCGAAAAGGCTGCGCAGCAGCCCCAGGTTTTCGATCAGTAGCTGTACTTCAAAGTCATCAGCACGTTACGCGGATCGCCATAGAAGTTGTGGTCGTAGTCGATGGCCGAGTAGTACTTCTTGTCGAAGAGGTTGTTGACGTTCAGCGCCGCCGACAGGTTCTTGTCGATCTGGTAGGCGATGCGGCCGTTCCAGATCGAATAGCCACCCTGTTCGCGCCCGTAGTAGCCAAACCCTGCGGACGAGCTCTGGCTGTTGACGCCGGCACCCACCGAGAACTTGCTCCAGTCACCCGGCAACTGATAGTTCGCCCAGGTGCGCAGGATGTGCTTGGGGGTCTGGGTGTTGGCCGAGATGTTGCCGGCGGTCGCCGGTTCCTCGTCCTTGTATTTGAGCAAGTTCAGGGTATAGGCGGCATACAGCTGCAAACCCTCGGCTATCTCGCCGCTGACCTCGGCCTCGAAACCGCGGCTCAGGATGGTACCGGAGGGGCGATAGCAGGTGCCGCCGCAGGATGCGTTGGCCACATCGCTCGGGATGCTGGAATCCGGCATCGGGATATTGTCCTGCTCCATCTGGTACAGCGCGAAGGTGGTGATCAGGCGGCCTTCGTTGTGTTCGCCCTTCAGGCCGATCTCGTAGCTCTTGCCGGTGCGTGGGTCGAGCAGGCTGCCCTCGGCGGTGCGCTGGGTCTGTGGCTTGAAGATCTCGGTGTAGCTGGCGTACGCGTTCCAGGTCGGGTCGAGCTTGTACACAAGGCCGGCATAGGGAGTGACCTTGCCATGCTTCTGCGCCACGCTGCGGCTCGCGCCCCAAGGGCCGTCGGAGGTGAACACGGTGCGGAAGTCCGACACCCGGCTGCCGACGATCAGCGACAGGTCGTCGGTCAGCGCATAGTTGGCCACCCCGTAGACGCCTTTCTGGGTGGAGTCGTAGGCGTCGTCCCACTTGTTGGCCGCGTAGATCGACTCATCGCTCGGCGCCTCGCGGTTGGGCACGTAGTCGAAGATATCGATCGGCGTGACCCAGTTGTAGCGCGCGCCCCACACATCGTGGCTCTTGAGCTTGGAGGCGTTGGCACCGAAGGTCAGGCCGAGCTTGCGGCCGAACAGCTCGGTATCGCCGCTGGCATTGATATCGCCGCCCCAGTGCTCGGAGAAGTAGTCGAAGACATAGGCATCGCCCACCAGGGTATTGGGTGGGCCGAGGCGGCCACGGCGTTGCAGGTACTTGAAGTCGTTGAACTCACGGGCATTGATGAAGGTGCCCTTGAGCTTCCAGTTGTCGTTGAGCTGGTGGGTGATGTCCAGGTAGTAGGTGTCCTGGGTCTTGTCCCAGTTGTCCCAGGTGGTGCCCAGGTAGGTCGAGCGACCCAGCTTGGGCATCGAGCCGTTGCTGTAGTTGGGGATGCCCATGAAGTTGGGGGTGGCATCCACGCGTTCGTGGCTGTAGCCGATGCCGACGGTGGTGTCGGGGGTCAAGTCGTAGTCGAGTGCTGCGTAGATCGTCTGGTTGTCGGAGCCGACGTAGTCGACGAAGGAATTGGCCGTATCGTAGTCCAGGACGATGCGTCCGCGCAGCTTGCGTTGCGCATCCAGCGCCCCGGCCGCATCGACCTGGGCACCATAGCGATCCCAGCTGCCGGCCTTGGCGGTGATGTTGAGCAGCGGCTCGGCAGTGGGGCGCTTGCGCACCAGGTTGACCGCACCCGAGGGGTCGCCACCGCCCTCGAGCAGGCCCTGCGGGCCGCGCAGCACTTCAACGCGGTCGAGGATGGCGGTCTGGCCGCCGAAGCTCGAACCTCGGGCATACAGCTGGCGTTCCAGGGGGACGCCATCGTATTGGAAGCTGTTGATGAAGAAGCCGCGGGAGTAGAACTGGTGGCCGGTGAACGACGGCACGGCAGTGACGCCGGGGGAGGCGAGCAAGGCCTCGGTGACATTGGTGATGTCCTGGTCTTGCATGCGCTGCTGGGTGACCACGCTCACCGACTGCGGGATCTCCTTGATGCTCTTCACGCCCTTGCCGATGGTGGTCATGGGCGAGGCGTAGGAGTGGGAGCCCTCGGTGGTGGCGGTCATCTGCCGGCTGCTGATCAGCACGTTGTCCAGGTTGACTACATCCGCTTCGGCCCGGGGCGTGTTGAGGATGACCGTGTCGCCCGTGATCTGGTAACGGATGTCGGTGTGCTGCAGCAGCCGGCCGAGCACCTGGCTCGGCTCCATCTCGCCCTGCACGGCCCCTACTCGCGCGTCCTTGATCGCTTCGGGGCTGTAGAGGATCTGCAGGTTGGCCTGGCGGCCCAGGTCCTGCAACGACTTCGACAGGTTCTGGGCCGGGATATCGATCGCCACCGGGCGCGCGTTGGCCTGGCAGGCATAGCCGAGCACGACAGCGGCGGCCAGGGTCAGCAAGGGGCGGCGTGGGGCAAGGGTAGTGGATCTACGGGGTGGGTTAATGCGCATGGATGCTATCCGTCAAGTGCTGGCGTATGTAATTGAGAATTGTTATTGGTAGTGAGACGCATGCCTGCCGAAAAGCCGGAAACTTTTTTTCAAATTCGTTGCGGGCAAGAAAAAGCCCCTGGGTGCGAGGCCAGGGGCTTGTCGGGTGAAGGTCAGGCCAGGGCCTTTTCGCTGACGACCTGCCCGCCGTCCAGCATCACCAGCTGGTCGGCGATGTCGAAGTAGCGGTCATCATGGGTGATCACGATGAGGGTCTTGCCCAGGCGCTTGAGCTCTGGCAACAGCTCGGTGTAGAAGATGCGCCGGAACGCCGGGTCCTGGTCGGCGGCCCATTCGTCGAACACCAGCACCGGGCGCTCCTCCAGCCAGGCGCTGACCAATGCCAGGCGCTTGCGCTGCCCGGTGGACAGGTCGGTGGTGGTGAAGGCGCCGTCCTTGACCGTTACCTTGTGGCTGATCTCCAGGCGCTCGAGATAGCGGTTGGCATCCTCGGGTACATGCCGTTCGCCCTGGACCACGTCATCGAACAGGTAGTAGTCGGCGAAGATGGTGGTGAACAGCTGGCGATAGTCGTCCCTGTCGCCGCTGCCGACCGCCACCCCGTTGAGGCGCACCTCGCCGGACTGTGGCGTGTACAGGCCCAGCAGCAGCTTGATCAGCGTGGTCTTGCCGCCGCCGTTCTGGCCGACGATGAAGACGATCTCGCCCTGCTCGATACGCAGGTTGACCGGCCCCAGGCAGAAGGGCGTGCTGCCTTCGGCTGCCGGGAAGCTGTAGCGCACGTCCTTGAGCTCCAGGCTGTGCAGGGCAGTGGCGCCTGGGCGTGGGTCATCGAGCAACAGGTGTGGCTCGGGGGAGGAAAATTGCTCCGAGAGCTCGGCGATGCGGCGAAAGGCGATCTGCGCCCGGCTGATGATCGGCAGGGTCACCACCAGATGCTCCAGCGGGCCTTTCATGTACAGCAGAACCAGCACGAAGCCGCTCATCACCGCCTTGTCGCTCGACGGCCACAGTGATTGCAGGGCGAGCGCCAGGCCGATCACCACGAAGAACAGCATCGAGCCGAAGGTCTTGGCCACCACGAACACGTTGATTGCGCGCACCTGGATGTCGCGGATGCCGTAGGCGGTGCGGCGGATGCGCTGGGTGTACATGCGCTGGCGACGGGGTCGGTGGATACGCAGTTCCTTGGCGCCTTCGGCGAGGGCGGCGTAGTGCTTCTGCAGCTCGTCTTCGGCGTCCCGAGCGGCCAGGAAGCCCTTGATGCCCTTGCGCCGGGCCAGGTACTGGATGCCGATGCCGATGCCGATGGCCACCAGGATCATCAGGAACATCGGCCAGGACAACAGCGCCAGGTAGCCCAGGCAACCCAGGGTCACCGTCAGCGAGATCGCCAGAGGCGCGAAGGCGAAGGCGAAGTCGCTGATGGTGTCCACGTCGTGGGTCAGCACCGGGATCAGGCGATGGCTGCGGTAGCGCTCGATCTGTGCGATCGGTGCCGACAGCACCTTTTCGCCCAGGGCCAGGCGCAGGCGGGCGATGATGTGCTGGCCGACATAGTTGGTGCCGATGTCCGACAGGATCGAACTGCTCAGCGCCAGGAGGCACAGGCCGGCGAACAGGCCCACTACCTGCCGGCTGAGCCCGCCTTCGGCGTGCAGGGCGCCGTTGATGGTCGCCAGCAGCACAGTGACGCTCAGCCCGCCGACCATGCCCAGCAGGATAGAAAGGCTCACCACCGTGCGAAACGGTCTGAGCAGGGCCAGCAGCTCGCGCAAGGCCCCGCGTGGTTGCTTGGTCATTGGCAGGCCCCGCTCAGACGCGGCTCAGGGCTGCGACCGGCTGTGCGCCGAGGTGGTGACGGCTCAGGTCCTGGTAGAGCGCCTGGCCGATTTCCGCAGCGCGTACCGGCAACACCGACAACAGCGTATCGCTCAGGCCGTGGGACGCCTCGCAGAAGCCCTGCAGGTACACCGAGGCACGCAGGTCGGGCGTCGCCAGGGCGCGGTAGTTGCGGTCGACTTCGAAGTCCTTCAGGTGCTGCTGCAGAGGCGCCAGTAGCTCGCGGTGGGAGCGGCGTTCGTAACCGGTGGCAAGGATCACCGCGTCGTAGCGGTGGGTCTGGCGCACGTCGGTGGCCAGGTCGCGCAGGGTCAGCTCGATGCCCTCGGGTGTGCCCACCACGTCCTCGATGGTGCGCCGGCACAGCACGGCATGGCGCGGGCTATGGGCGACCTTCTGGCGGTAGAGGATGCCGTAGATGCGTTCGATCAGGTCGACATCGACCACCGAATAGTTGGTGTTGTGGTATTCGGCGATGAGCTTGTCGCGCTCCGGGCGCGGCTGGTTGAACACCAGGTCGGTGTATTCGGGGGCGAAGATCTCGTTGACGAAGGGGCTGTCGTCGGCAGGCTTGAGCGCCGAGGCCCGCAGGATCATGTCGACCTTGACCGAGGGGTAGCTGTCGTTGAGGTCGATGAAGGCTTCCGCGGCGCTCTGGCCCGAGCCGACCACGGCGATGCGCATCGGCTTGCCCTCGTTGCATGGCAGGCGGCCGAGTGCGCTCAGGTACTGGGAATGGTGGAACACCCGCGCATCGTCCTTGAAGGCGCGGAACGCCGCAGGGATCTTCGGCGTGCCGCCACTGCCGACCACCACCGAGCGGGCTCGGCGCTGGTGCTCGCGGCCGTGCTGGTCGCGCGAGACCAGGCGCAGGTGGTCGACCCGGCCCTCGTGCAGTTCAGGCTCGATGCGCAGCACTTCCTCGCCATACACCGCCTGGGTGGCGAAGTGCTCGGCGGCCCAGCGCAGGTAGTCGTTGTACTCCAGGCGGCAGGGGTAGAAGGTGCCCAGGTTGATGAAGTCCGCCAGGCGCTGCTTCTGGTGCAGGTAGTTGACGAAGCTGTAGGGGCTGGTGGGGTTGCGCAGCGAAACCAGGTCCTTGAGGAAGGAGATCTGCAGCTCGCTCTGGGTGGCCAGGGTGTTGCCATGCCAGCGGTAGTCGCTCTGCTTGTCGATGAACAGGGCGTCGAGTGCATGGCCGTTGGTTTCGGCGAGCTCTTCCAATGCAATGGCCAGGGCCAGGTTGGAGGGGCCGAAGCCTACGCCGATGAGGTCGTGGATTTTTTCGGGGCTAGCGGTCTGGCTCATGGGTACGGTTCCTTGGGTGGTCGGGTGGGGGCGCCGTGTGAGGCGCCCCGGGTCCTGCGCAAGTACACCGTTTAGGACGAGCTGGGCGGCGGGGAATTTACCGCCACAAAGCGCTACAGCTCGCGGATCACGCGAAAGCCCAGCCAGTCGCCCAGGCGTTCGGGGAAGTTGTTGTTGCGGTTGCCCGAGCGCGAGAAGATCGGCGCCTCGCCCCAGTCGTTGCCGCGGATCGAGACGATCTTGCAGCCGGCTTGGGTCCAGGCGCTGCCATCGCTCGGCGCGCCCTGGTAGCTGTTGTGGTAGCAGTCCTCTACCCATTCGTAGACGTTGCCGTGCATGTCATGCACGCCGAAGGCGTTGGCTGGGTAGCTGCCCACCGGCGAGCTGTAGCTGTAGCCGTCCTTGGGGCCATAGACGTTGGCGTGGCGGCTGATCTCCAGCCCGGTACCGGGGTCGACGGGGAAGGGGAACATGCCGGTGCTGCCGGCCCGGGCGGCATATTCGCGTTCGGCCTCGCTGACCATGCGGTAGGTCTTGCCCGTCTTTTTCGACAGCCAGGCCACGTAGTCTTTTACGTCGTAATAGCTCATGCACACCGCCGGCTGGCGCGGGCCCTGCTTGTAGCTCGGCTTGCTGGCGGTGCAGCGCCGCCCAGGGCGGTCGTCGCCATCCTTGATCTGCGCCCCGCTTTGCTGGAGGTAGGCGTCCCACTCGCCCGCGGTGACCTGGAAGCGGCTGATGGCGAACGGCTTGGCGAAGGTGACAGGGTGCAGCGGGCCTTCATCGTCCTGGCGGCCCTGTTCGTCGGCGAGGGTGCCCATCATGAAGCTGCCGGCGGGCAGCACGACCATCTCCGGGCAGGTGCCAGCGCAGTCTCGGAACACCGTCCCGGGTTTGTCGCTGGGGGCGGCGGCCAGCGCCGGCAGGCTGCAGCCGGCCAGCAGGGCGGCCAGGGTCAGGCGGTACAGGGTAGGAGTCATCGCAAGTGCCTTGTTCAGAGTTTCTGGGCGACCAGGGCCATGACCCGGTCGATCTGCTGCTCATCGTTGAGCAGGCTGGGGGCGAGGCGGATCACCGGGCCTGCGTCGCGGTACACCGCATCGCTCATCACCTTGTTCGTCACCAGGTGGGCGGCGATGGCGTCCGGGTCGCGATCCTTGATTCGGAAGAAGGTGAAGCCGGCGGAGAAGGCCTCGCTACGAGGGGTCACCAACTCGACCTGAGGGTGTTCGGCCAGGCGCGCCTTGAGCAGGCTGTTGAGCTGGTGGATGCGTGCCTGGACGTCGGCCTTGCCCAGCTGCAGGTGCAGCTTGAAGGCTTCACCCAGGGCCCAACGGTATTCGAAGGCGTGGTAGCCGCCGGGGGTCATGATGGTGGCGAAGTCCTCGTCACGGGAGAAGGTGGCGACGCTGGGGGTGAGGTTGTCCATCTTGGTCGAGGCGGCGCAGATGATGCCGGTGCCTCGCGGGCCGAACATCCATTTGTGGGTGCCGGCGATGAAGTAGTCGCAGTTGAAATCGGCGAAGCGCAGGTTTTCCACGCCGAAGCCATGCACGCCATCGACCACGTAGAGGATGCGCTCTGCCTCGCTGCGCTCGCGATTGTGCCGGCGCACCAGCTCGCCGATCTGGCCCACCGGCAGCTTGACGCCGCTACCCGAGTGCACCCAGGTCATGCCCAGCACGCGGGTTTCGGGGCGCAGGTTCTGCTCGATCGTGCTCAGCACCTGGTCGGTGGACACCTCCCAGGGCTTGTCGAACAGGCGGATCTTGCGCACCGGTGTGCCTTGACGCTGGGTGCGGAAGGCCAGGGCTTTATGGGTCGAGTAGTGTTCATGCTCGGTGGTGAGGATCTCCTGGCCGTGGGCGAGCTTCAGGCCGCCGTAGATCATGGCCAAGCCTTCGGTGGTGCTGCCGGTCAGGGCGATCTGCCGTGGGCCGACCTCCAGGTAGCGGGCGGCCCAGTCGCGCACCTCGTCCTCGCGCTGCCATTCGTACTGGCTTTCCCAGTCCATCAGGGCGGCGGGGTTGCGGTCCAGGTCGGCGCGGTGGCGGTCGATGGCCGCCTGCACTGGGCGCGGGTGGGCGGTGACCAGGAAGTTGGCGAAGTGCGCCACCTGCGGGTCCAGGGGGAACAGCGTACGCAACTGGCGCCACTTGTCCGGGCCGGTCAACACCGGCGATGCGGGCTCGGCCGCCAGGGCGCCGGGCAGCAAGGGCAGGGTGGCAGTGACCAGACCGGCCTGCTTGAGAAAGGTACGACGGTTGTTCATGGGGCGGCGTGCCTAGTGGGGTGGGTGGAAGCTCAGTGGCTGGCGGCGACGGGGCGGCTGGCGTCCTGTACCTGCTGCCAGACCCGCAGGAAATTGCCGGCCCAGAGCTTGGCGATGTCGGCTTCGCTGTAGCCACGGGTGAGCAGCTCGGCGGTGACGTTGCGGATTTCGCTGACATCCTTCCAGCCGTCCAGGCCGCCGCCTTCGTTGAAGTCCGAACTGATGCCGACGTGGTCGATACCGACTTTCTTCACCGTGTAGTCGATGGCGTCCACATAGGCCTTGAGGCTGGCCTTGGGTTCTTGCTCGAGGATGCCGTAGAGCCCGCTGGCGTATTCGCCGAAGCGTTTCTCCGGCCAGATGGTGATCGCCGGGTCACCCGGCATCAGGGCGTAGTTCAGGTCCTTGAGCGGGCCAAGGTCGAAGCGCGCGCGCAAGGCGTCGAGCTTGTCCAGGGTCGATTGGCTCGGGGGTTGCAGATAACCTGAGAAACCGACCACCTGGACCAGGCCACCGGTGCCTTTGATCAGTTGCAGTTCCTTGTCGCTGAGGTTGCGGCGGATGTCCACCAGCGCACGGGGCGCCGAGTGCGAAGCGACCAGCGGCGCACGGGTCAGGCGCGCGACGTCCGCCAGGGCCTGGCTGGACATCTGCGACACGTCGATGATCACGCCCAAGTCGTTCAAGCGCCCGACCGCCTGCTCGCCTGTCGGCGACAGGCCGTCCAGTGCATCGGCGGTGTCGTTGAAGAACGGCATCGGCCGGGAGGAATCGGCCCAGCTGTTATTGCCGATGTAGCTGAAGCCGAACATGCGCACGCCGCGCTTGGCCCAGAGGTCGAGTTGCGAGAGGTCGTCGCCGAACGGGTAGGCATTGAGCATGCTGATGAACACGGCGAACTTGCCTTCGCCGTTGAGCCGGCGGAAATCGTCCGGGGTATAGGCGATGCCGACCTGCTCGGGATGGTCGCGGACCATGTTGTGGATCACTTGGTAGCGCACCTGCTGCTGGTGGCGGGCTTCGTCGACGAAGCCGGGCGTGGGCTTGTGCGGGGCATTGGGGCCGTTCCACATTTCCGGCCAGGCCAGGATGGTCAGTGCTGCGCCCGATAGCCGCCCTTTGCCGGCCTTGACCAGGTCGAAGGGGTGCGGGCCGTCCTTGTCCACTTCCTGGCCGTGGCTGCCGAAGGTCAGCGGCACGGTGATGTGGCCGTCGAACGAGAGCATGTGTTCGTGCATGTCCTTGGCCTGTTCGACGATCTTGCGTGGGTAGCCGGCGTTGGCCTTCCAATAGAAGTAGCCGGCGGCCGCGCCTCCCATGGCGAGTGCCAGGGCCAGGGGCAGGCCGATGTAAAGGGCTTTGCGGGAACGGGTCTTGGTCATTGCCATCTCGTTGCAGGGCTGATCGGGCGGCCTGGTGGCGCTGCGCTGCGCCGAGCCAGGCGTGGGTATCAGGTGGACGAGTGGCGGTGTGGCAAATTTATTGGCCGCGCGCGATTCAAGAAGTGCGCCCGGTCGCCGATAGCGAGGTCAACGCGAAGACTTATTGCAAGGAAGGTATGACATGGTCGCAATCACCGCCGCCACCCTCAATATTCACGCCGCAGCTAGCGCTGCCGCGAAGGTCCCCGAAGATGAGGGCACGGAAAAGCACGACTCGACCGTACAGGTCGATCTCTCTGGTTTGAAAGCCAACGACCAGGCGAAGTCGACCCAAAGCAGCCAGGAGAGTAACGAACCGCCACATATCAAGCAGTTGCGCGAGATGATCCGGCAGTTGCAGAAGCAACTGGCCGAGGAGCAAAAGCAATTGGCCGAACTGATGCAGCGCGACATGGACGAAACCTTGAAACTGGCTGCCGTGACGGGGAAGCAGGCCAGTATCGCGACCCTTTCCGGTGAGATCCAGGCGGCCATGGCCTTGTTGCTCGAGGCCCTGAGCAAGAGCGGCGGCAGCAGCGCAGGAGGAATGGTCAGCGCCAAGGCCTGACTAAAAGGCGGCTTGGCTGTCCTGTGGGAGATTACCCAGCCCTTCGGCTGCATTGTCACGCAGAGAACAAGCGGCTAGCGCCGCCCCGCCTGTGGGAGATTCTATGGTTGTGGGCAAGCCGGCTCCCACTGGTGCAGCGCCAACCACACCCTGTGGGAGCCGGCTTGCCGGCGATGAAGACAACCCTTTACCCAAAGCCAGATCGCATCCCGGTGTGGGTAATCACCATGCACTCAACCAGCCCTGCTCGCTCAGGATTCATGATGCTGTTGCCCGTTCTGGCCAATCGCCGGCAAGCCGGCTCCCACCGGTACTTCGCCAACCACACCCTGTGGGAGCGGGCTTGCCCCGCGATCAGGGGCGAAGCCCTTGCCTGGCGACGGTGATATCCGGCCCGGCCCAATCGCGGGGCAAGCTCGCTCCTACAGGATCGTGCGATAGCTAAAGGTTCTGTAGGAGCGGTGCACTCAGTCCGACGCCAGACGAGCGCGGTTCTGGCGTTCGGCCTTGTACTGCATGGCCACTGCCGGTGCCGGCTTGGCTGTGCCGGTTTCCAGCCATTGGCGCATGCGGCTGGCGTCGGCGAAGTGGGTGTACTTGCCGAAGGCATCCAGGATCACCATGGCCACCGGGCGGTTGTCCATCTTCGTCAGCAGCACCAGACAATGGCCGGCCTCGTTGGTGAAGCCGGTCTTGGTCAGCTTGATGTCCCAGTTGCTCTTGTTCACCAAGTGGTCGGTGTTGCGAAAGCCCAAGGTGTAGTTGGGCTTGCGGAACGCCACGGTCTTCTCGCGAGTGGTGGAAAGGTCGCTGAGCATCGGGTATTTGCGCGATGCCAACAGCAACTTGGCCAGGTCTCGGGCAGTGGACACGTTCTGGGTCGACAGGCCTGTGGGTTCGACATAGCGGGTATGTGCCATGCCCAGGCTGCGGGCTTTGGCGTTCATGGCCTTGATGAAGGCGCTGTAGCCGCCAGGGTAGTGGTTGGCCAACGAGTTGGCGGCGCGGTTTTCCGAGGACATCAAGGTGATCAGCAGGGTCTCGTGCCGGTTCAGCTGGCTGCCGAGCCGTACCCGGGAATAGACGCCTTTCATTTCCGGATTGTTGGCGATGGTCATGGTGAGCATTTCGTCCATGGGCAGCTTGGCGTCAAGCACCACCATCGCGGTCATCAACTTGGTCACCGAGGCGATCGGCACCACGCGGTCGGCGTGGCTGGCATACAGCTCCCGGTTGGTGTTCAGGTCGACCAGCAGGGCGCTGCCGGAGGCCAGGTGCAGCTTGGCGGGATCGCGTTGGGCCTGGGCCGGGGGTTGTGCAGCAGCGGTCGACGGAAGGGTCGCGGTTCCTGTGAGCAACAGCAGCAGGCTGAGGATGGACAGGGAAGTTTTCACGTTGAGGCTCACTAAAAGTTGGTATGTCGTTGGCTGTGCAAGGGTTTCCCCCAAAAAACCGTTGCATTGTGGAGTATGGCCGAAGTGCTGTCGAATGCTCGTTGATGGCGGGCCGGGAAATGAAAAAAGCTTCATGCTGGAACGGTTCCGCGGCCACCATTTGTCGGTTGGCGCGCGGGGCGGACACGCTCCGCACACGATGAGGCGGCTGGAATAAAAAAAGCCCGCCTGAAAAGGCGGGCAAGGAGAGCGTCAAGGGAGCAAACGCACAACGAAATTCGGTCAGGCGAGCAGGCTGCCGGCCTGCAGGCGGTCGGCCAGGGCTTGTGCCGTGGCACGGGAGGTCAGCGGCCCGCTGACGGTCTCGCCATTGCGGGTCAGGTACCAACAGGCCAACAGCCCTTGTTCGCGCAGAGTGGCGGGTACGGCGCTGCCGATGACGGACATGATCTCAATAGTGGCCATGGGTGCCTCCTGTGTGACATGGCGCTACCTTAATCGGCACGCCATGGCTAGGTGAAATCAACTGCTTCGATAGTGGTCATTAGCTTTATCAACTTTCATGTGCGGGCCCTGGTGATCCCTGGAGGTTGCGTCTGCTACGCTGCGCAATCGATTCAGCCCAATGAGGAGCAGGCAATGGCGATTCCACCGAGCAGAGATACCGTGCTGTGCATGTCCCTGGCCGGGCGGCCCGGTACGTTCGGGGTGCGCTTTCACAACCACCTGTATGGGCAGTTGGGCCTGGACTACTACTACAAGGCCATGACCACCCAGGACCTGCCGGCGGCAGTGGCGGGTATCCGTGCGTTGGGCATCCGTGGTTGCGGTGTCTCCATGCCCTACAAGGAGGCCTGCATGGCCTTGGTCGATGAAGTCGATCCGTCCGCAGCGGCCATCGACTCGGTCAATACACTGGTCAATACCGACGGCCATCTGAAGGCCTACAACACCGATTACCTGGCGGTGCGCCAGTTGCTGGAGCGGCACCAGGTGGACCCGAAGACGGCATTCGCCTTGCGTGGCAGCGGTGGCATGGCCAAGGCGGTGGCCAGCGCCTTGCGCGATGCGGGGCTGCGTGAAGGGATCATCGTGGCCCGTAACGAGCAGGCGGGTCGGCAACTGGCCGATATGTGCGGGTACCGTTGGCAGGCCGAGCTGGGCGACCTGTGCCCGCCAATGCTGGTGAACGTGACGCCGATCGGCATGGCTGGCGGGCCCGAGGCGGATCAACTGGCCTTTGCCGAGCATGCCATTGCCGCGGCCGAGCGTGTGTTCGACGTGGTGGCGATGCCGGCGCGCACGCCGTTGATCCGCCGTGCCGAGGCGTTGGGCAAGCCGGTGATCACCGGGCTGGATGTGATCGCCTTGCAGGCGCTGGAGCAGTTCGTGCTCTACACCGGGGTGCGGCCAACCGACGCCCAGGTGGCGCAGGCGGTTGCTTATGCGCGGCAGCCTTGAGCCTTTGGGGCTTCTGTGGAAGATCACCTAGCCGTTCTCGCGCAGAGAACAAGCGGCCAGTACTATCCCGCCTGTGGGAGCGGGCTTGTCCCGCGATCAAGGGCAAAGCCCTTGCCAAGCGACGGTGATATCGAGCCCGGCCTAATCGCGGGACAAGTCGAAGCGCCGCTGCCATCAAAGATCGCGCTACTGCCTCGATAGCCGGATTAGAACACCTGGTGATCGCCGTCCAGCTGCTGGTCCACCAGCCATCGGCCATGGGCCAGGGCGGCGTGCTGGGCGTTTTCAAGATCGGACAAGAACGCCATCTTCATCGGCAGAGACAGGCGCCTGCTGGTGTGACCTTCCGGGTCGGTGATCCGGCAACCGGCGGCAAACGGCAGGGGCGACCCTGGGTGGGTCATCACGCTGGCGGTGATGGTGTGGTCGCGGTATTCACAGTGAAGGGTTTGCATCGTCCTTACCTCGCTGTGGCTTGGAACAGGTCTATTCCATATACCACAGCGAGGGGCCGGAGGTTCCCGGCCCGACGAGCGTGCCTTGTCGGCGGGCTCAGAGTTCGGTCGGCTGGATGACTTCCACCCAGTAACCGTCGGGGTCCTTGATGAAGGCCAGGTGCTTCATGCGGCCATCGCTCAGGCGCTTCTGGAAGGGCACCTGGAGGGCTTCGAAGCGCTCGCACGCGGCGCGTACGTCCGGTACCGAAATGCAGATGTGGCCGAAACCGCGCGGGTCGGTGTTGCCGTCGTGGTAGGCGAATTCCGGGTCGTGCTCGGTGCCATGGTTATGGGTCAGTTCGAGGATACCGGGGATCGACTTCATCCACTGGTGGCGCTGGGCGTCGTCGGCCGGAATCTGTGCGGGGTCCACCAGGGCCAGGAAGTACAGGCTGAAGGCCGCTTCCGGGAAGTCGCGCTTGTCCACCAGGCTGAAGCCCAGGACGCGGGTGTAGAAGTCCAGGGACTTTTCGATGTCCTTGACCCGCAGCATGGTGTGGTTGAAGACGAAACGGTGGGTAGCGGCGTCCGGCTTGGCGGTCACGCCTGGCAGGGTTTGCAGATCGTGCAGACTCATGGGTGCTCCAGGAACGAGGCCAGGGCACAGGGCCCCGGCGGTAAAGACAGGTGGGCCATGATACGGCAGTGAGGCGTGAGCGCAAATGAAAGCGCCCTGCACGAGTGCAGGGCGCTGGAATTAGAGGCCCGCATGTGCGGGCGCGTGATGGGGTCGCTAGTCCTTTAGCTGGTTCGATACTGCGCGTGTCGATGTGAAAAAAGTGTGAAGTACGCGTTGATGTTTCATGTGCGTACCCAGCTTTCCACCGTCTTGGCGCCGTATTGCTCTTTCCAGGCCTTCAGCCCGCGGTGGTTGCCGCCTTTGGTCTCGATCAGCTCACCGGTGTGCGGGTTCTCGTACACCTTCACCACGCGGGGGCGGCGCTGCTGTTTGGGCGCCGTGGCCGGGGCCCGGGTGGCCGCCTTCGGATCGAGGATGGCGATGATGTCGCGCAGGCTCTTGTCATAGCTTTTCATCAGGCCGACTAGTTTCTGCTCGAATTCGATTTCGCGTTTTAGGCCGGCGTCCTTTTTCATCGCCTCCAGTTGCGCCATTTGTTCCTGGAGAGCTTTTTCGGCAGCACGAAACTCTGCAAGTCTGGACACTGTCATCACTCCTGTAAGTGCCGTGGCGGGGCGTGACGAACATACAAGAAAGCGATAAACGCCGGCCACGAGGATGGGTACAGCTGTTCGCTGATATCGAGTGTAGTCTTCGAACTCACGAGGGTAAACCGCAAACTTTTTATAAGTAATCACGGAACTTTGCTAGTTTTTCGTGCGGTATTCGCGGCGGTCTTCATAGTGCTCTTGAGGCCTGCCTAGACCATGGTCCTATGGCTTGGGCTAGAGCGGTTGGGCGATCATCCAAGATGCTGGCCGGGGTATTTGCCAACGGTCTTGTAGTGCCAGGGTGGTGTGCTGCCCTGGGTCGTTTTCGCTTTGTTCTGGATGTTCCTTTCGCATGTTTCCCCCGTTTCCCCTTGCCCCCGGGCGCCGTGTTGCCGGCCTGTTCTTCCTGTGCGTCGGTGCCCAGGCCCAGGCGGGTGGTTTTCTTGAAGACACGACCGCCAAGGTCGAGGCGCGTAATGTTTATTTCAACCGGGATTTCCGTGACGGCCACAGCAGTTCCAGCCAAGGCGCGTCCAAGCGCGAAGAGTGGGCGCAGGGCTTTATCCTGAATGTGCAGTCCGGTTATACCCAGGGCCCGGTGGGCTTTGGCGTGGATGCCCTGGGCATGGTTGGCTTCAAGCTCGACTCGAGCCCGGCCGACAGCAACAGCGGCCTGTTGCCGGCGTCCGGCCATGACCCGCGCCGCTCGACCGACCAGTACGCCAAGCTGGGCGTGGCCGGCAAGGTCAAGGTGTCCCGCACGGTGCTGCGCTATGGCTCGATGATGCCGGACATGCCCCTGCTCAAGTACAACGATGGTCGCCTGCTGCCGACGATGTTCCATGGTGCCATGCTCACCTCCGAGGAGGTGAGCGACCTGAAGTTCACCCTGGCGCGCCTGAACCAGTACACCGCGCGAGACTCGACCGACCGCCAGGACATTCGCGTGCATTGCAAGAACAAGCGCTACGCCTGCGACACCGAAGCCGATCACTTCGACCTGGCCGGTGTCGACTACCGTTTCAACGATCGCCTCAGCGGCCAGTACCAGGTATCGCGCTTGGAGAACATCTACCGCCAGCAGTTCCTGGGCCTGGTGGGTACCCAGCCGCTGGCGCTGGGCAGCGTGTCGGTGGACCTGCGCCTGATCAAGAGCGACGACATCGGCAATGCCCATGCCGGCGAGATCGACCACCGCGCCTTCAGCGGCATGCTCGGCTACAGCCTGGGCGGGCACAAGATCAGTGCCGGCTGGCAGCGCATGTATGGCGAGAACGCCATGCCGTACCTCGACGGCAGCAACCCGTACCTGGTCAACTACGCCCAGGTCAACGACTTCGCCGCCGCCCAGGAGCGCTCCTGGCAGGTACGCTATGACTACGACTTCAAGGCACTCGGCGTGCCCGGCCTGACCTTCTTCACCCGCTACATCAACGGCGACCATATCAAGGTCCCCGGCAGCAACGCCGAAGGCAAGGAATGGGAGCGCGATACCGAGCTCAAGTACCAGGTGCAGAGCGGCACCTTCAAGGACCTGAGCGTGCGCCTGCGCAACTCCACCTACCGCAGCAACTACGAGAAGTGGGCACGGGACATGGACGAGACGCGGGTCATCGTCAGCTACAACTTCTCGATCCTGTAGGGTGCTTTGCCAAACGCCGGCGGCCGGCTGACAATGGCCGCTGGCATCCGCACGAGCAGGGCGATGAAACACCTTCTGCTGATTGGCATCGGGCCTGGCGACCCCCGCCAGGTCACCTTCGAGGCCGTGGAGGCGCTGCGGCGCGCCACGGTGTTCTTCATCCTGGACAAGGGCCCCGACAAGGACGAACTGGCACGCCTGCGCACGATGATCCTGGAGCGCTATGTGCCGGACGGTGGCTACCGCCTGGTGCAGGTGGCGGACCCGAAGCGTGATGGCCAGGCGGCGGACTATGTGGGGTCGGTGCAGCACTGGCACCGGCAGCGGGCGGCCTTGTATGGCCGTCTGCTCGAGGATGAACTGAGGCCTGGCGACGTGGGTGCCTTCCTGCTCTGGGGGGAGCCTGGTCTGTACGACAGCACTTTGCGTGTGCTTGATCTGGTCCGAGAGCGCGGCATGGCGCTGGCATTGGAGGTGATTCCGGGCATCAGCAGCGTGCAGGCCCTGGCTGCTCGTCATCAGGTACCGTTGAACCGCATCGGCGAGCCGCTGACCGTGCTGCCGGGCAGACGCTTGGCCGAGCAGGCGCGGATCGACAATGTGGTGGTGATGCTGGACGGGCAGTGCGCCTTTGCTGATTTGGACGACCCGGCATTGACGATCTACTGGGGAGCGTATCTGGGTACCGAGGATGAAGTGCTGGTCGCCGGGCCGCTGCTGCAGGTCAAGGCGAAGATCCTCGAAGTGCGGGAGCGGCTGCGGCAGCGTAAGGGGTGGATCATGGATACCTACCTGTTGCGGCGTGGGCAGTGATCCGGTGTTTCATTTCCATGTCTCGTCTCCGGCACCCCCTGTAGGAGAGGGCTTGTCCCGCGAACATCGGCGAAGCCGGTGCCATGCCGCGCGTTGAATGATGTGCGAGTGAACCCGTTCTTGCAGGGTTTGAGGGGTGGGGCTGCGATGCAGCCCATCGCGGCACAAGGCCGCTCCTACAAGGGCGGCGCTGGCTTCAGGGATCAGAAGGTGTAGTCCACCGTGGCGAAGTATGACCGGGGCGCGCCCAGCAGCCATTGGTCACTGGTGTAGAGGTAGGAAGCGGCATATTCGCGGTCGAACAGGTTGTTCACCTGCAGCCCCAGGCGCACAGCTGGCAAGACCTGCCAGCCGATAGAACCATCGACCACCGTATAGCCCGGGACGCTGCTCTGGTTTGCTGCGCTGTCGTAGCGTTTGTCCACGTAACGCAACCCTAGGCCGGCCTCGACATCCTGGCCGAAACCTTTGCTGACCCATAGGTTGGCCGTGCGCCGCGGCACGTTGGCCGGGCGGTTGCCGGCACGGTCCATCACGCCGGTGGCGGTTCGTTCGAGATAGTCGTCGAACCTTGCGCGTACCACCGAGGCGTTGGCCGAGACCTGCCACTGGTTGGCCAAGGCCAGCCCCACGGACGCTTCCAGGCCGTCGGAGGTCTGTTGGCCTGCTTGCTGTACACCGTGGTTCACAGGGTCGGCGACCAGCAGTTTGTTCTTGACGATGTGGTAGGCCGCCAGGGTCCATTCACCGCGCCCGCCCCAGAACCGTTGCTTGAGGCCCAATTCGGTCTGCTTGGCTTCGGTCAGGTCGTAGCGTTGCTCCGGACGCAGCGTCAGCAGGTCGCCCACGCCGTCTTCGCTGGTCGAATACTGCCCATACAGGGACAGATCCGGCGTGACCGCCAACACCAGGCCGGCACGCCAGTTGCCACCGCGCAGGCTGCGGTCGCTGCGGGTGTCGTTGACCAAATCGTCGCGGTCGATATGGTTCTGGTCGCGGCGTACCCCGGTCACCAGCGACAGGCGCTCGCTCAGCGCCGTGCGATTCTCGGCGAACAGCGAGAAGGTGTGGGTGGTGGACAAGGTTTGCGGGCGTGTCGGCGATAAGCTGTGGAACCGGCCAGGCGCCGGGTTCCAGGGGTCCAACACGTCCTGGCTGCCATCGTCGTACGGTGCGTTGCTGTCGACGTTGAAGCGGATCTTGTTGTACTCGGCACCGACGACGGTCTTGCTGGCCAGGCCGAACAGGCTGTGGTCGAACGTGAAGCTCTGGCGGTCGCCGAGCTGTTCCTGGTTGTGCTTGATCTGCAGGAAGCTGCCGCGCTCGAGGTCGCCGGCATCGGCGTTCCATGCGTAGGTCTCGGCGTTGCGCCAATGCCGACGGCTCTTGATGGAGTACAGCTGGTTGCTGGCGGTGATGCGGTCGCTGATGGCCCAGTCGGTGTTCAGGCGGGTCCACTCGTCGTGGTAGCGCTGCACGTCGTTCTGGATGTTGTAATTCTTCTTGCGCAGGCTGCTGCGGTAATGGCCGTCGATCAATGGGGTGCCGTAATAGTTGGCGGGCTCGGCATCGCCACGCTCGTGGGCGAGGGTGAAGCTCAGGTCGTCGGTGGCGTCGAAGCGCAGGGCGGCGCTCAGGGCCAGGCTGCGCGAGTCGGTACGATCGACCCAGCCATTGCCGGCTTGCTGGTTCAGGGTCATGCGGTAGCTGAGGCGTTCGCTGAGGCTACCGCCGCTGTCCAGGCCGAGCTGCTGGCGATCCCATGAACCATAGCCCAGGCGCAGATGATTGCGGATCTCGCCGGCGAAGGGCTTCTTGGGTATGGCGTTGACCACGGCGCCGGTGGCGCCTTCGCCATAGAGCACCGACGCCGGCCCGCGGATCACCTCGATGCGCTCGATCATCCATGGGTCGACCGGAAAGGTCAGTGTGCCGGCGCCGCTGTACAGGCGCGAGCCGTCGAACAGCGTCATCACCGAACTCTGGCCTTCGAAGCCACGGGCAGAGAGCCCGGTGCCGCCATCGCCCGGGCTGCCGGTGAAGGTGATGCCCGGTGAGCGGGTCACGGCATCCTGGACGGTGAGGTTGTTGCGCTGCTGGATCTGCTCGGCGCTGATGCTGCTGGTGCTGGCCGGCGTTTCCAGGGCGCTCAGGCCCAGGCGCGAGCCGGCCTGGGTCGGGGTGGCCAGGTCGACGGACGCTGCGTCGCGGGTGTCGGTGATGGCGGTCGAGGGCAAGGTCAGGGCCTGGCTGTCGAACTCATCGGACCATGCCGGCATGGAGACGGCCAGGCAGGCCGCCAGGGTGTGAAGCGTGTAGGTACGGGACATGTCGTTCCACTGCTGCAGGAATGAATGGATCCCGGTGGAAACAACGCATAGACGAGCAAGCACGCACGCAGGGGCGCACGCGAAACCGGCCTGCGCCCGCCCACCGCGGGTTTGCCAACGAAGCTCCAGGCCGGTCTCCGGGCTTGCGAGGGTCATGAACGCCTTCACCTTCCCATGCACGAGGCACAGTGGTGTGTCGAAGGGTTCGCTCGCTTACCGTTGCGGGGGCAGCGCCGGACTTGTCCTGCAAAGGACGCACCGGCTTCCCGTTTCACCCTGCGCGCGGCGGCGCAGGACACCTGAAACAGGTGCGCATCTGACCATCGTTCGGCGCGGGAGTCAAATGCGCAAGGGGAGGGTTCAGCGACCGCGACGGCGCGACACGCGGGCCTCGATGTTCTTGCGCCCGATCAACAGCGGCGGCTTTTCCACCACCGGTTCATCGGCCAGCCACTTGTACATCACCAGGCAGTCCACCAGCCCCAGCTCGGCATGGCGATAGGCTTTGGGCAGGCGGCCCACGGTCTCGAAACCGAGCTTGTGCCACAGCGCCACGGCCACTTCGTTAGTGGTCACCACCGAGTTGAACTGCAGGGCCAGGAAGCCTTCCTGGCGTGCCAGTTTCTGTGAGTGTTCGCACATCAGCCGCGCCACGCCACGGCCACGGGCGGCTTCGGCGACCATGTAGCCACAATTGCCCACGTGGCTGCCGGGGCCTGCTGCGTTGGCCTTGAGGTAGTACGAGCCCAGCAGTTGGCCGTCGGCTTCGGCCACCAGGGTGCGCAGCGGCAGCGAAAGCCACAGGTGGCGGGCTTGCTCGAAGCTGAGGTCGGGGTCGAAGGCGTAGGTCTGGCGGGCCTGGACGATGGCCTGGAAGGTCGGCCAGAAGCGCTCGAAGTCTTCCGGGGTCATGGGGCGGATCTGGATCATGGCGGCTCCTGCGGGCTGAACCGCCAAGTCTGGGTGGCGTGGCGCCGTCGCGCAAGAGCGGCGGCGTCGTTCGCTCAACTGCCGGCCTTGCCCACCGCATCCATGACGCGGGCCGAGTACACCAGCGCGGCGCCCGCATTCATCGCCACGGCCACACCGAGGGCCTCGGCGATTTCCTCACGGGTGGCGCCTTGCTTGACCGCTTGCTGGGAGTGCACGGCGATGCAGCCATCGCAGCGGGTGGTCACAGCCACGGCCAGGGAGATCAGTTCGCGGGTTTTGGCATCCAGGTGATTGGTCTTGGCCCCGGCACCGCTGGCTGCCATGTAGCCGGCCACGGTGTCGGGGGACAATTGCTTGAGATCGCCGATGCCGGCCATCAACTGCTTACGGTAGGCGTCCCAGTCCATCATGCTCATCGCGTTCACCTCAAGAGGTTGGCAACAGGAGCTTTCAGGCTAGTCGAAGATCGTGATGGGGGATTACGCAGCCCGATGGGCTGCGGTGCTGTGCGGGCTTGCCCGGCGATCACGCGCGAAGCCCTTGCCAGGCGACGGTGATATCCGGCCCGGCCCAATCGCGGGACAAGCCCGCTCCTACAGGGGGGCGCCACTCCCACGCCGATCGCGCTGGATCCAGGGCCCCGCGATCTCAGATGTAGATGAAGAACAGTACCAGTGCCGCGACGACAGCCCACTTCTCCAGGTAGTAGCGGGTACGGTTGCGCTTCTTCATCGCCTTGCCGCGCTCGCGAATCTTGTAGATGCGGGTGAACAGACGGTTGATGCCGCCGGTCTTGTCGTTGGCATCGTTGGGCGCGGCGGCGGCGGCCATGACGTTGCGGCTGAACCAGCGGTTGAAGGCGGTCGCCCAGCGGTACTTGAGCGGGCGCTCCACGTCGCAGAACAGGATGATGCGGTTGTGCTCGGTGGTGTTGGCGGCGTAGTGGATGTAGGTCTCGTCGAACACTACTGCCTCGCCGTCGCGCCAGGAGTACTTCTGGCCGTCGACATCGATGTAGCAGCCGTCGTCGTTGGGTGTGTCCAGGCCCAGGTGGTAGCGGTAGGAGCCGGCATAGGGGTCACGATGGCGCACCAGCTTGGCGCCCGGCGGCAGGGTGGCGAACATGGCCGCCTTGACCGTGCCGATGCCCTGCAGCAGCTCGGTGGTGCGCGGGCACAGCTTCATGGCCGAAGGGTGGCTCTCGCCGTACCACTTCAGGTAGAAGCGCTTCCAGCCGGTCTTGAAGAACGAGTTGAAACCAACGTCGTCATAGTTGTCGGATTTCTTGATTTCACCCACGTGCAGCAATTGCTGGGCTTCCTCGCGGATTTCCTGCCAGTGATCCTTCAGCGGCTGCAGTTCCGGGAACGCCTCCACCGGCAGGTAGGGCTTGGCCGGGTGCCTGGAGAACAGGTACAGGAAGGCGTTGACCGGGGCGAGGAAGCTGGAGTGGTCGCCCAGCTGGCGGGTCAATTTATGGCGAACCCGACCGCGCAGGTGAACATAGGCGATCGAGAGGGCGAAGATCAGTACGAGTGCGATTTTCATGGACGGATGCTTGTCGAAATGGCCACGCGTCATGGCTTGAGCCCGCCAGCATAAACAATCATGGTGGCGCTTTGTAGGATTAATCTCAGATTGCCAGGCAGACATTGGTACGAGGTGGTGCCTGTCATGAGGGGTGAGGGTCAGGCGTGCCTGTGCGATGATGCAGCCATGCCCATCGCAACAGGACGCCTGCCAATGCCAGTGGATGAACGGGAAACCGGGCAACCCTTCAAGCGGTTGTTCTTCGCCTTGCCGGTGGCCGACGCCCAGCGCCGGGCGATGGCGCTGTGGCGTCGAGGGCTGGGCTTGCGCAACGGCAAGCCGGTGCCGGCGGAAAACTTTCACCTGACCTTGCTGTTCCTGGGGGACGTGGACGCCGCCCAGGTGCCGGCGCTGTGCGCGGCCGTCAACAGCCTCAAGGGCCCCGAAACACCGTTGCGCCTGGCCTTGGACCGCCTGCAGGTATGGCCAAGGGCCAATGTGCTGGTGCTGGAGCCGCAGCACACGCCACCGGCCTTGCGCCGGCTGGTCTATGCCCTGGAACAGGCCATGCTGCCGTTGGGCATCGCCCCGCAGGCCCGTGAATACCGGCCGCACCTGACCCTGTCTCGCGACTATCGCGCCCAGGTGCCGGAAGCTGCGGCGGCGCCGGAATTTTTCCTCACCGCCCGGCATTTCACCCTCTACGAATCGCGCAAGGGGCGCTACTGGCCGTTGGCCGAGTGGCCCCTGGCAAATTGACCGTCAGGCCGGCAGCGCCTCGGCGGTAACGAACAGCTGGGCACCCAATGCACGGGCCTGGCGCAGATACGGCGCAGGGTCCACCCCCTCGCTGTCAGCTAGCAGGGTCGAACTCAATACCTGTGCGCCGCAGTAGTCGAAGATGCCGTGCTCGATTTGCACGCGCATCGCTTCGCCGTAGCCGTGGCGCTCGAAGGTAGCTGCGTCGGCACCGGCAACGCCCACCAGGTGCACGGTAAGGCCGCGCAGTTTCTTGGTCATGGGGCCGTTTACCTGGTAGTCGAATGCCCAGCCATTGCTGAACACCCGCTCCACCCAGCCCTTGAGCAGGGCCGGCATGGACCACCAGTAGATCGGGTAGACCAGCACCAGCGTATCGGCCCGCTCGATGCGCGCCTGCTCGGCCAGCACATCGGCAGGTGGCCTGGCCTGGCGGCGGTGTACTGCATGGTCGGCCAGACCGAAGCGGGGGTCAAAGCCTTCCCGGGCGAGGTCAGCGAATTCGCTGCTGTGCCCAGCGCTGGCCAGGCCCTCGGCGACTTGATGGGCAAGGGCGTGAGTGAGAGATTCGGGGTCGTGATGACCGATGACGATCAAGGCATGCATGGCGACGCTCCAGATGGGGGATGCGCAGTTGGGGCGAGCGCTATATACTCGCAGTAAGTTACGATTGGTAAGTTACTTTTAGTAGGTAGTCGATGTCAAGCACCGAAAAACACCCACCGCGCAAACGCCTGTCCCGGGAAGATCGCCGCCGTCAATTGCTCGACATGGCCTGGCAGCTGGTGCGCGAGGAGGGCACCGATGCCCTGAGCCTGGGCCGCCTGGCCGAGCAGGCTGGTGTGACCAAGCCGGTGGTCTATGACCATTTCGAAACCCGTACCGGGCTGCTCGCGGCTTTGTACGAGGAGTACGACGCACGCCAGACCGCCATGCTAGAGGCCGCCCTGACTGCCGGCGAGGCGACCCTCGAGGGGCGTGCCGGGGTGATCGCCGCGGCCTATGTGGATTGCGTGATGAGCCAGGGACGGGAGATCCCTGGGGTCAGCGCCGCACTGGCCGGCTCGCCTGAGCTGGAGTCGCTCAAGCGGGCCTATGAAGGGCCCTTCCTGGAAAAATGCCGCCAGGCGCTGGCGCCGTTTGCGCCGACGGGCACGGTTGGCACAGCTGGGCTGAGGGTACTGGTGGGGGCGGCGGATGCGTTGTCCCTGGCAGCTGCGGCCGGCGAACTGGAGCCTGGGGCGGCAAAACGGGAATTACAGGCCACTATCATTGCCATGGTCGCACGGCAGTGATCCTCCCCCGTCACGGGTTGTGAGGCCCAGGCGCGATGCGTACCATGCGGGCATTCCTTCCAATAAAAAAACCGTGCGTCACCGGCCTTGAACCTGGGCAGGTGGTGGGCGGCCTATCGCCTTGTCTTCGGAGATCAACAACCCTTCCATGAACGGACCTACCCCTAATGTTCTGCCGCCAACCGCCGGTACCGGCAGCTGGCTGAGTGTCGTCGCCCTGGCCCTGGCGGCCTTCATCTTCAATACCACCGAGTTCGTCCCGGTGGCCCTGCTGAGCGATATCGGCCGCAGCTTCGACATGACCACCGCCCAGGTCGGCCTGATGCTGACCATCTACGCCTGGGTAGTGGCCCTGGCGTCGTTGCCGATGATGCTGCTGACCCGCAACATCGAGCGCCGTCGGCTGCTGCTGTTCGTGTTCCTGGTGTTCATTGTCAGCCACCTGCTGTCATGGCTGTCCCAGAGTTTCGCCATGCTGCTGGTCAGCCGTATCGGCATTGCCCTGTCCCATGCGGTGTTCTGGGCCATCACTGCCTCGTTGGCGGTGCGCGTGGCGCCACCCGGGCAACAGGCCAAGGCCCTGGGTTTGCTGGCCACCGGCACGACCTTGGCGATGGTCATGGGCATCCCCCTGGGGCGGGTGGTGGGCGAGGCTCTGGGCTGGCGCGTGACGTTCCTGAGCATCGCCGGTGTGGCGCTGGCGACCATGCTCTGCCTGATGAAATCGCTGCCGCTGTTGCCCAGCCAGAATTCCGGCTCCCTGCGCAGCTTGCCGATCCTGTTCAAGCGCCCGGCGCTGGTCATCACCTACCTGCTGGTGACCTTGGTGATCACCGCGCAATTCACCGCCTACAGCTACATCGAACCGTTCGCCCTGCACGTGGCGCAGATCGGTGGCGAGCGCACCACGTTGCTGCTGTTGCTGTTCGGTGGCGCGGGTGTATTCGGCTCGCTGCTGTTCAGCCGCTACAGCGATCGCTTCCCCCATGGCTTCCTGGTAGCAGCGATCGCAGCGCTGGCGTCTTGCTTGCTGCTGCTGTTGCCGTTGTCGGGCAACTTCTATGTGTTCGCCGCCTTGAGCATGGTCTGGGGGGTGGCGATCCTGAGCTTCAGTCTGTCGCTGCAATCGAAGACCCTCAAGCTCGCCTCGGATGCCACCGATGTGGCGATGGCGCTGTTCTCGGGGATCTACAACATCGGCATCGGCGGCGGTGCGCTGTTGGGCAGTATCGTCAGCAGCCAGCTGGAGGTGGCCTATATCGGCCTGGTGGGCGGCGCTGTCGCGGTGGTCGGCCTGGTGCTGGCGGCGGCCAGCACTGCGCGCTTCCGTGAAGCCCTGGGCAAGCAGCAGGCCTGAAACTTCATCGTCGCAGGCTATGGCGCACCGGGTGGCTGCAGCGCGGCGAAGCGCTCGCGCAGCCACAGGTGCAGCTGCGACACGGCAGGTGACAGCTGCTTGCGGTGTGGGCACACCAGCGTCACCGGCGTCGGTTCGCCAAGGTGCTCGGGCAGCAGCACTTCCAGCTCGCCCGCGGCCACGTTGCCACTGACATCCAGCCACGACTTGTAGACGATCCCTTCGCCTTCCAGGGCCCAGCGCCGCACCACATCGGCGTCATCGCTGAACAAAGGGCCGCGCACCTGCACGCTGCGGTTGCCCAGGCGCCACCTGTCGTACACCCGGCCCATCTGCAGGTACAGAAGGCATGCGTGCTCTTGCAGTTCATCGAGTGTGCGCGGCCGGCCGTGGCGCGCCAGGTAGCCGGGCGAAGCCACCAGGACCCGGCGGTTCCACGGTGCCAGGGGCAGGGCGATGTAGTTGGCATCCTGGTTCAGGCCATAGCGAATGGCCACGTCCACCGGGTCGCGGGCGAAGTCGGCGATCTGGTCGGAGAGAAAGAAGCGCAGGCTCAGGTCCGGGTGCTCGCGGCGAAAGGCGCTGAGCCAGGGCAGCAGGATATTGCGCCCCAAGTCCGAGGGGGCCGACACCTGCAGCACACCGCGCAGGGTGCTATGGGCACCGTGCAGGTTGTCTCGGCCCTGGCGCAGGGTGTCGAGCACGCTGTGGGCCGTGGGCAGGTACAGTTCGCCTTCGGCGGTCAGGCGCAGGCTGCGGGTGGTGCGGGCGAACAGGCGTACGTCCAGCTCGCGTTCCAGGCGCTTGATCGCCGCGGCCACTTGGCCAGGCAACACGCCTGCCTCCAGGGCCGCAGCGGTGAAACTGCCCAGCGCGCTGCTGCGCACGAACAGTTCGAGATCGGTGATGCGCAGCATTTTCACTCCAGGGATGAAAGTGTTGCTGCATTGTGCCGCTTTTTCTTTTTCCCAGGAAAGATAAGATGCCCGCACATTCCGTTCCCCTGAGGAGTTTCCCTGATGGATACCGTTGCCCTGGCCAAGCGCCGTTACACCACCAAAGCCTACGATGCCAGCCGTCGCATTCCCCAGGCGACCATCGATGCGCTGCTCGAGCAGCTGCGCCACAGCCCGTCCTCGGTCAACTCCCAGCCTTGGCACTTCGTGGTGGCCGACAGCGCTGAAGGCAAGGCACGTATCGCCAAGGCCACCGAGGCCTTTGCCTACAACACGCCGAAAATCCTCAACGCATCCCACGTGATCGTCTTCGCCGCCCGTACCGACATGACCGAAGCGCACCTGGAGGCGGTACTGGCCCAGGAAGCCGCCGATGGGCGTTTCCCGACCGAGCAGGCCAAGGCCGGCCAGGACCAGACCCGTCGCGGCTACGTCAATCTGCACCGCTTCGACCAGAAGGACCTGCAGCACTGGATGGAGAAGCAGACCTACCTGGCGTTCGGCACCGCGCTGCTCGGCGCCGCTGCCCATGGCCTGGACGCCACTCCCATCGAAGGCTTCGACAGCAAGGCGCTGGACGCCGAGCTGGGCCTGCGTGAGCAAGGCTTCACCAGCGTGGTGGTGCTGAGCCTGGGCTACCGCAGCGAGGACGACTTCAACGCTGGGCTCAGCAAATCGCGCCTGCCGGCGTCGCAGGTGTTCACCTTCCTCTGAGGGCGCCGCCGATCGTTGCATGAAGACCGGCCAGTTGCCGTTGCACCTGGCCGGTTACTCTTCCTGCGCCTGGGACAGCGGGCGCGCCACATGTTCCAGCGACTTGCGCTCCGCCGCCGTCCCCCATCGTGCCTGCACCAGTGCGGCCAGGACCATCAAGCCGGCACCGATCAGGTAGCCATACAGCACGTTCGTGCGTTCACCCGTCTCGATCAGAGCACCGAACAACGTCGGCCCGACCAGCCCGCCCAAGCCCGTGCCGAAGGCGTAGAACACCGCGATGGCCAGGGCGCGGATCTCCAGCGGGAAGGTTTCGGCCACGGTCAGGTAGGCGGAACTTGCCGCGGCAGAGGCGAAGAAAAAGATCACCATCCAGGCCAGCGTCTGCTGGGTGACGTCGAGCAGCTGTTGCTGGAACAGGTACCCGCTGATGCCCAGAAGCACGCCGGACACCAGGTATGTGGCACTGATCATCAGCCGCCGCCCCCACACATCGAACAGCCTGCCCAGCAGCAAAGGCCCGCAGAAATTGCCCAGGGCGAAGGGCAGCACGTACCAGCCGATGCGCTCGGATGGGACCCCATAGAAGTCGGTGAGCACCAGCGCATAGGTGAAGAAGATGGCGTTGTAGAAGAACGCCTGGGCGCTGAGCAGGGTCAGGCCGACCAGCGCACGGCGCCGATGAATGCCGAACAGGCAGCGCCACACCTCGCCCAGCGGTGTATGGCCGCGGGCATGCAGGCGTATGGGTGGGCCATCGACGGCGGGCAGTGCGATGCCCCGCAGGCGGTACTGGCGCTCGATGGCGGCGACGATACGTTCGGCCTGTTCCGGCTGGTTATGGATCAGCAGCCAGCGTGGGCTCTCCGGGATCCACAGGCGCATCAGCAGGATCGCCAGGCCCAGCACCGCACCGATGCCGAAGCACAGGCGCCAGCCCAGCTCGCCGCCCACCAGCGCCGGGTCGAGCAAAACCACCGATCCCACCGCGCCAAGGGCGGCGCCCAGCCAGAAGGTGCCGTTGATGGTCAGGTCCACCCAGCCGCGACAGCGGGCCGGGGTGAATTCCTGGAGGGTCGAATTGATCGCGGTGTATTCGCCGCCAATGCCGGCGCCGGTGAGAAAGCGAAATAGCAGGAAGCTCCACAGGTTCCATGAAAACGCCGTCGCCGCCGTGGCGCCTATGTACAGGAACAGGGTGACGAAGAACAGCCTGCGCCGGCCCAGGCGGTCGGTCAGCCAGCCGAAGAGCAGGGCACCGAGCACCGCGCCGGCGATGTAGCTGGCACCGGCCAGGCCGATTTCGGTGTTGCTCATCTGCAGCGCCGGGCTGTCCTTGAGCGCGCCGGACACCGAGCCTGCCAGGGTCACCTCCAGGCCATCGAGCAGCCAGGTGATGCCAAGGGCCAGGACCAGCAAGGTGTGGAAGCGGGTCCAGGGCAGGCGGTCGAGGCGGGCGGGGATATCGGTATGGTAGGTGCGTCCGGTCTGGAGGTGGGGCACCAGGGGCTCCTGTCTGCTGGCGAGTGTGCGCATGGCAGTTGAGCCACTGGAGGGCGGAAGAGTTCAAGGCGTTCGGCATACTGGCTTTGGTGCCTGTGAGACCGAGCGCCGCCCGCGCGGCGCTCGGTCTCGCAACCACCACCCACCTCAAGGCCTGCCCCAATCTCACCACAACGCAGCCGAAGCCGCTGTGACCGCACGGCCAACTACCTCGATGGCCTTGTCGACCTCGTCCTCGCGGGTAAAGCGCCCCAGGCTGATCCGCACGCACTTGCGCGCCCGCGCCTGGTCCAGCCCCAGGGCCAGCAGCACATGGGAGGCGGCGTTGGCCGCCGAGTTGCAGGCCGAGGTCGAGGACACGGCCAACTCGCTTGCCAGCGAGGCGCTGTTGAAGCCCTTGGCGTCGATGCACAGGTTCAAGGTGTGGGGAATGCGTTGCTCAGCGCAGCCATTGAGGCTGACCCCCGGCAGGGCCAGAAGCCCTTGGCGCAGGCGCTCGCTGAGCCGCTGGATACGCTGGTGCTCGCTGTCGCCAGGCGCACCGGCCAGGGCGAAGGCGCTGCCCATGCCGACGATCTGGTGGGTGGCCAGGGTGCCGGAGCGCAGGCCACGCTCATGGCCACCGCCATGCATCTGCGCGTGCAGCAGCGCGCGGGCCCGAGGGCCGACATACAGCGCGCCGATGCCTTTGGGGCCGTAGGCCTTGTGCGCCGAAAACGACATCAGGTCCACCGCTTGGCGAGCCAGGTCGATCGTCACCTTGCCCACGGCTTGGGCGGCGTCGACATGCAGCAGCGCGCCATGGGCCCGCACCCGTTCGCCGATGGCAGCGAAGTCGGTGACCGTGCCCAGTTCATTGTTGACCGCCATCAGCGACACCAGGCGGGTGTCGGGGCGCAATGCCGCCTGCACCGCCTCTGGCTGGATCAGCCCGGCGTTGTCCGGCGCCAGGCGCGTGACCGCCCAGCCCAGGCGCTCCAGTTCGGTCGCGGTATCGAGCACCGCCTTGTGCTCGAGCTGGCTGGTGATTAGATGGCCCGGCTGCTCGGCACCCTGTGCGATGCCCTTGAGCGCCAGGTTGTTGGATTCGGTGGCACCAGAGGTCCAGACCAGCTCGGCCGGGTCCGCGCCCACCCGTTCGGCTACCTGGCGACGGGCCTGCTCCACCAGCTCGCGGGCGGCCTGGCCATAGGCGTGGCCGCTGGAGGCCGGGTTGCCGAACTGGCCGTCCTGCCCGAGGCAGGTGACCATGGCCTCGATGACCCGGGCGTCGACGGGGGTAGTGGCGGCGTAATCGAAGTAGAGCGGGGCGCTGGGCATGTTGGCGAATCCGTGCTTGTCGCCTGAAAGTGGCGATCGATGGAACCATCGTAGCCAGCACGGCGGAAACGTTTTTTGCCTTGTGAATGCCTTGCGTTGCCCATCGCAGAAAAATTTTCTACTTGATTTGGATTATGCAGAACGTTTTTACAGCTGGCATGGCAAGAACCTCAACCGTCGGCTGGATCAAGCGGGTTCGGGGGCGGCTTCTTCCTCCGCCAGTACCCGGTCGCACAGCTCGGTGATCTGCTCGCGCATCCAGCGGTTGGCCGGGTCCTGGTCGGTGCTCTCGTGCCAATACAGATGGGTTTCCAGCGGCGGTACTTCCACCGGCAGTGGCAGGTGACGCAACTGGTGCCGGCGGGCGAAGCGCTCAGGCACGGTCATCACCATGTCGGTCTGCTGCAATACCTGCGAGGCCATCAGGTAGTGCTGTGAGCGCAGGGCGATCTTGCGTTGCACGCCCATCTTGCCCAGGGCCAGATCGACGTAGCCCAGGCCGTTGCGGCGGCTGGAGATATGGATGTGGGTCATGGCCAGGTAGTGGTCCAGGGTCAGCTTGCCTTCGGCCAAGGGATGGCCCGGGCGCAAGGCGCAGACGAAGCGGTCCTGCATGAGCTTGACGTGGCGCACCTGTGGGTCGGTGTTCAGCGGCGCGTCCACGGCGAAATCCAGGCGACCGGCGGCCAGTTCCTTGGTGGTCTCGCGGCGCTTGCACAGGAAGCTTTCGATCATCAGGGCAGGGGCGAGGCGACGCAGGCGCTGGAACAAGGGGGGCAGGATCACCGCCTCGGTGAGGTCGGTCATGCTGATGCGGAAGGTCTTGGTGGCCTGCTGAGGGTTGAACACGCGGCTTTCCTGCACCGAGGTGCGCAGTAGGGCGAGGGCGTTACGCACCGGGCCGATGATGTTCTGGGCCATGGGCGTAGGCACCATGCCCTGGGCGGTGCGCACGAACAGCGGGTCGTTGAAGGTCTCGCGCAGGCGCGACAGGGCATTGGACACCGCCGGCTGGGTGATGCCGACGATTTGCCCGGCGCGGGTCAGGTTGGCTTCGGTGTAGATGGCATCGAAAACGATGAACAGGTTGAGGTCGACCTTGCTGAGGTTCATGGCGGCGCTCTTTGTTGGCGTTATGGGGCGATCATATATTGGTTATGAATGTTTATACACGCGGAAAATAGACTAGGTGGATGGCAGGCTGTTGCTCTAGGCTCAGGCCCATGTTCTCCAGCCCGTGAAGGTAGCCCCGATGGATTTCGCCTATTCGCCCAAGGTCCAGGCATTGCGCGAGCGTGTCACTGCGTTCATGGACGCTCATGTCTACCCCGCCGAGCCGGTGTTCGAGCGCCAGGTCGCCGAGGGCGACCGCTGGCAGCCCACCGCGATCATGGAGCAGCTCAAGGCCAAGGCCCGCGCCGAGGGGCTGTGGAACTTGTTCCTGCCTGAGTCGGCGTACGGTGCGGGCCTGTCGAACCTGGAATATGCGCCGCTGGCTGAGATCATGGGCCGTTCGTTGCTGGGGCCCGAACCGTTCAATTGTTCAGCACCGGACACCGGCAACATGGAAGTGCTGGTGCGCTACGGCAGCGAGGCGCAGAAGCGCCAGTGGCTGGAGCCGCTGCTGCGCGGCGAGATCCGCTCGGCGTTCGCCATGACCGAGCCGGACGTGGCTTCCTCGGATGCCACCAATATGGCGGCCACCGCGGTGCGTGATGGCGACGAGTGGGTCATCAATGGGCGCAAGTGGTGGACCTCCGGTGCCTGCGACCCACGTTGCAAGGTGATGATCTTCATGGGCCTGTCCAACCCGGACGGGCCACGCCACCAGCAGCACTCCATGATCCTGGTGCCCACCGATGCCCCCGGGGTGAAGATCGTCCGCCCGCTGCCGGTGTTCGGCTATGACGATGCGCCCCATGGCCACGCCGAGGTCCTGTTCGAGCAGGTGCGGGTGCCTTACGAGAATGTGATCCTAGGCGAAGGCCGTGGTTTCGAGATCGCCCAGGGACGGCTTGGGCCTGGCCGCATTCACCACTGCATGCGCTCGATCGGCATGGCCGAGCGGGCCCTGGAGCTGATGTGCAAGCGCTCGGTGGCGCGCACCGCCTTCGGCCGGCCGTTGGCGCGGCTGGGCGGCAACATCGACAAGATCGCCGATTCGCGCATGGAGATCGACATGGCGCGGCTGCTCACGCTCAAGGCCGCCTACATGATGGACACTGTCGGCAACAAGGTGGCCCGCAGCGAGATCGCGCAGATCAAGGTGGTGGCACCGAACGTGGCGTTGAAGGTAATCGACCGGGCGATTCAGATGCATGGTGGGGCAGGGGTCAGCGGCGATTTCCCGCTGGCGTACATGTACGCCATGCAGCGCACCCTGCGCCTGGCTGATGGGCCGGACGAAGTGCACCGGGCGGCTGTCGGCAAGTACGAGATCGGCAAGTATGTGCCCAGGGAGATGCTGCGGGGCGGGGAGTGAGTTGCCTGCTCGACCGCGGAGCTTGTTTGCTGTGGCTGCGCAGTCGGGATCCTCGGCGCGACAACGCAGCCCGAAGGGCCAATGCCTGTCAGTCAAAGACAGCGGGTCGGCGCATGCCCCATCGCCGGCAAGCCGGCTCCCACCTGTCCTGTGCTGTTTCCAGAGCACCGCCGTAGCTGTGGGGGCCGGCTTGCCGGCGATGGGCTGCGTAGCAGCCCCATGCGCGACTATTGCGCAAAGGGGGTTCCAAGGCCGCCTCAGGGCGCGCTGGTTTTTTCTTTGCGCGGCGCCTGGGTATCGGACTGTCTTGGCGGCTTCGCGTCGCCGCCTTGTGCCGACGGCGCTGGCTGATCGTCATGAGCGCTGCGGGTCTTGAACAGCGACAGCAACACCCCGCCGAGCAGCAACCCGAACGTCACGCCCAGCGACAGCAACGCCGGTACCTTGCCCACCATGCCGTGGTAGAAGATCTTGCAGCCGATGAAGATCAGTACCAACGCCAGGGCGTACTTGAGGTAGACGAAGCGATGCATCAGCGCCGCGAGGGCGAAGTACAGCGAACGCAGCCCGAGGATGGCGAAGATGTTCGAGGTGTAGACGATGAACGGATCCTGGGTGATGGCGAAGATGGCCGGCACGCTGTCCACGGCGAACACCAGGTCCGCCAGCTCGATCAGTACCAGGGCCAGGAACAGGGGCGTGGCATGGCGCAGGGCGGTGCTGTGGCCGGGCGGGGTGAGGCGCACGAAGAAATGCGGGCCGTGGATTTGCTCGGTCACCCGCATGTGCCGGCGCACGAAGCGCAGCACCGGGTTGTTGGCAAGGTCGGGGTGGCTTTCCTCCTTCGACAGGGCCATCTTCACCCCCGTGAACAGCAGGAAGGCGCCGAACAGATACAGTACCCAGGCGAAGTGTTGCACCAGCGCCGCGCCCACGCCGATCATGATCGCCCGCAGGAAGACCACGCCGAGGATGCCCCAGAACAGCACCCGGTGCTGGTAGCGGCGGGGAATGGCGAAGAAGCCGAAGATCATCGCCATGACGAACACGTTGTCCATCGACAGCGACTGCTCTACCAGGAACCCGGTGTAGAACTCCAGCGCCGACTGAGCACCGAGCTCGTACCAGACCCACACCCCGAACAATACGCCCACGCTGAAATAGCCCGCATAGAGCAGCAGGCTTTCGCGCATTTCGATTTCCCGGTCTTTGCGGTGCAGCACGCCAAGGTCCAGCACCAGCAAGGCGATGACGATGGCGACGAACACCAGCCACAACCAGGCGCTGGTACCGAGGAACGGGGTGGTGAGGAATGTGTGCAGAGCCGTCATGAGCCCCTCCTTGAATGTCGACGTTGCATGGCAACAGTGATCCGACATGGCGGCTCGGCAGCCGTCAGAGGGGCCCGGTATCACATGGGTTTGAGCCTAGTCCGGTTTTCCGGTGCTGCCGAATGGCAGGCTGTTACATTTTTTTGCGCCGCAAGCCCAGGCTTCAATACACCCATACTTCGACCCGCTGGTTTCGCAAACGTCCCTTTTGCTGATCGTTGTCGGCCACCGGCAACTCGTCACCCAGGCCAGTCACCTCCTTCACCTCGACGCTATGGCGGGCCAGCGCGCGGCGCACGGCCATGGCCCGCAGGCGCGAGAGCAGGGCGGCGCGCCCGGGCGTTGCCTTGGGGTCGCCAAAGCCGACCAGCACGACCTTGCGCTCGAGCTTGCCGGTCTGGCGCAGGTAGTCGGCGACCCGCTGGACATCGCGCAGGGCCTTGTTGTCGAGGTTGGCGCTGCCGGCCTGGAAACGGAAGCTGACGGTCAGGCGCTGGGCCTGGCTGGCCAGGGTGCGGTAGCGCGCGGGCATGTCCGCCTGGGCGGGAACCGGCAGGGCCTTGACCTGCTGAGAGACGAAGCCCTGCCGGGCGACGATCGCCTGGCCCGCCGGGCTCTGGGTGAACTCGGCCAGGGCCCGTGCCAGCGGGGCAGGGTGGGCGGGCAGGTAGAAGAACAGACGCCGCGACAGCGGGTAGTCTTCGCTGGCTACCCGGGCACGGGTCGGCAGCAGCGCCGGGGCGTCACCCTCGGCAATGGCCAGGACCTTGGCGCCATGCACGGCGGTCAAGGTGCTGAAGCCTATGGCCTGGCGGTCGGCCTTGACCCGCTCGGCCAGTGCTTCGCTGGATTCGAAACGCTGGGCCTGGGGCGCCAGGCCGTGGTGGCCTGGCTCCAGCACCAGGGCCTTGAAGGTTTCGAAGGTGCCGGAGCGGTCATCGCGGGTATACAGGCGGATCGCGCCGCCGGCCACGCCCAACTGCTCCCAGCGCTGTACCTGGCCGGAAAACACCTGCGCCAGTTGGGTAATGGTCAATTGCGACAGGGGGTTGCCAGGGTGGACGATCACCGCCACGCCATCCAGGCCGATGACCTGCTCCGAGGCCTTGTCACGCAGGTCGCCCAACGCCTGCAGGCGCTGGGCCTCGCTGTCGGTGATGGGGCGCGAGGCGGCAGCCAGGTCGGCCTCGGCGTTGCCCAGGGCGGCGAAACCGGTGCTGGAGCCGTGGGCGGCGATGTCGATGAGCAGGGGCTGGCCTTGGGCGTTGATGGCGCGGATCCGGGTTTCGTTGGCCTGATCGCCCGGTGCCCGCTCGATGGCGGTGGCGCCTTGGGCCTCGAGCAGACCCAGGACCAGGGCCGGGGCCAGGGTGGCGCCGATGGTGTTGGAGCCCTGAATGCGCAGCTGCAGGGGTTCGGCCAGGGCCAGCAGGGGCAGCAGGCAGCAGAGCAAGGCAAGGAGGCGGGGCATCCTGGGAACCTGTGGCATGACGTTGGGCCGCAGATTACGACAGGGCGGTGACTGGAAGATGACAGACAGGCCGCCTGTGCGGCCCCATCACGGGGCAACCCGGCTTCTATAGGGGACGCATATAGTTATGCGTTGTTCTATGAGAGTGGGCTTGTCCCGCGATTGGGTTTAGAACGTAGGTGGCGTGATCACCCAGATCACCACGGCATCCTCGTCCCCGGGGTTGCCATAGCGGTGCGGTTCCTGGCTGGAGAAGCTGAAGCTGTCGCCCTCGTTCAGCTGGAAATACCGCTCTCCCACCCATAATTCGAAACGGCCCGACAGCAGGTACCCGGCTTCCTCGCCTTCATGGCTGTAGCTCTCCTGGCTGTAGGTACCAGGTGGAAAGCGCGAGTGGAGGATTTCCAGCTGGCGGTTGGGCTGGGGCGTGAGCAACTGGTCGACGATGCCGTCCTCGTAATGCACGCTCAGGCGGCTGTTGCGGCGCACCACATAGCCTTGATCTTCAGGGGCGGTGCTGGCTTCGCTGGCGAAGAACCACTGGATGGTCACGCCCAGGCTGCGGGCGATGTTGAACAGCGCTGGGATCGACGGGTAGGAGAGGTTGCGCTCCAGCTGGCTGATGTAGCCGGCGGTCAGTTCGCTCTGCTTGGCCAGCTCTGCCAGGGTCATGCCGCGGCGTTTGCGCAGGCCGCGGATGCGTGTGCCGAGAAAATGCGGGGCCGCGCCACCTGCTTCGGCGGCGGGCGTCGGCGTCAAGGGTTGCTCGCTCATTGCGCGTCGATCCATCGGGAAAGCGGCAGTATGACCAGCCTCAGAGCGCCCAGGCAACCGTCAGCCCGTCATGGATCGCCTCCTCGACGGTACGGGGCGCCAGGCAGTCGCCGACGCGCCTGACCTCGACCAGCCCGGCCAGCTCTTCGGCCAGGGTGTCCTGGGGCTGGTGGCCCAGGCACAGCACCAGGGTGTCGATGCCTTCGAAGATCATCGGCTCGCCGCTGGCGGTGTGCAGCAAGTAGACGGTGTTGTCGTCGCAGCCGTAGAGGCGGGCATACGGCGTGATGGCAATGCCCAGGCGGTGCAGCTCGCCGGCCATTTGGTCGCGCACGTACAGCGGCAGGCTTTCGCCGCAGTGGGTGCCGTTGACCGCCAGCTGCACCTGGTGCCCCTCGCGCACCAGGCGCTCGGCGATGCCCGGGCCGATCCAGTCGCTGCGCCAGTCCACCACCAGCACCGAACGGCCCAGGGTGGCCTGGTTGCGCAGCACCTGCCAGGCGTCCACCACCTGCATCTGGCCGTCGCGCTCGAATGTAGGCCAGTAGGGCGTCGCTCCAGTGGCGGCGATCACCAGGTCCGGGCGCTCGCGTTCGACCAGGGCGCGGTCGACCCGGGTGTTGCGCACCACGCGCACACCAGCCAGTTCCATCTCCCGTTGCAGGTTGGTGCTGGCGCCTCCGAATTCGCTGCGCCGGGGCAGCAGTTGAGCCAACAGCACCTGGCCGCCCAACTGCGGGCCGGCCTCGTACAAGGTCACCTCATGGCCGCGTGCGGCCGCTACTGCGGCGGCCTTCATGCCGGCCGGGCCACCGCCGGCGACCATCACCCGTTTGGGCGCGGTGGTGCGTTGCAGCGTGCCGTATTGCAATTCCCGGCCAGTTTCCGGGCGCTGGATGCAGGAGATCGGCAGGCCGCGGTGGAAGTGGCCGATGCAGGCCTGGTTGCAGGCGATGCAGGCACGCACGTCCTCGACTTGGCCACGCTCGGTCTTGACTGGCATCTGCGGGTCGCAGATCAATGCTCGGGTCATGCCGCAGACATCGGCCTGGCCGCGGGCAAGGATCAGTTCGGCCTCCTGGGGCTGGTTGATGCGGCCGGTGACGAACAGCGGGATGTCCAGGCGCGCCTTGAAGGTGCCGGCCTCGCGGGCCAGGTAGGCCGGCTCGATGGCCATGGGTGGGACGATATGCACGGCGCCGCCGAGCGATGCGGAGGTGCCGGCGACGATATGCAGGTAGTCGATCTCGCCTTGCAGGGCCTGGGCGGCCAGCAACGACTCGTCCTCGGTCAGGCCCTCGGGGTCACGTTCGTCGGCACTGATGCGCAGGCCGACGATGAAGTCCTCGCCGGTCGCCGCGCGTACCGCCGCCAGCACCTCGCGCACGAAGCGCAGGCGCTGCTCGAGGTCACCGTTGTAGCCGTCGGTACGGCGATTGACTCGCGGGTTGAGGAACTGCGCCGGTAAGTAACCGTGGCTGGCCACCACCTCAACGCCATCCAGGCCGGCCTGGTGCAGGCGGCGGGCCGCGTCGGCATAGCCCTGGACGATCTCATCGATCATCGCTTGGTCCAACGCCCTGGGCATCACTCGGAAGCGTTCGTTGGGCACTGCCGAGGCCGAATAGGCCACCGCCAACAGGCCATCGGCGGTTTCCATGATCTCCCGCCCGGGGTGGAACAGCTGCGACAGCACCACGGTGCCGTGCGCATGGCAGGCTTCTGCCAGGCGCCGGTAGCCCTCGATGCAGGCATCGTCGGTGGCCATCAGCACATGGGAGGTATAGCGCGCGCTGTCGTGTACGCCGGCCACTTGCAACACGATCAGGCCGGCCCCGCCCTCGGCGCGGGCGAGGTGGTAGGCGACCAGCTTGTCGTTGACCAGGTTGTCGGTGGGCAGGCAAGTGTCATGCCCGGTGGACATGATGCGGTTCTTCAGGCGTTTGCCACGGATCTGCAGCGGCTCGAACAGGTGGGCGAAGGCGGTCGACATGCGCGCAGCTCCGGTGAGTTGTTGTTTTTATCCATGAAAGTGTAGCTCCAGTAAAAAATCAACTTGTTTTTTTACTGGCGCGCGACTAGCGTTCCCATCGACCCCTCATGCAGGGGCGCCTCACAACAACAAGAAAGCGGGGCCTTGGCTGCACCGGCCAGGCACCGGCAGGAGGAACCAGCGATGAATGCATTTCCCCGCAGGACCGGCGTTTGCGCACTGCTGTTGGCCCTAGGCCTGGGTAGCGCGCAGGCGGCGCCGCAGATGGTCGTGGTCGGCTATGGTGGCGCAGGCCAGAAAGCCCAGGATGTGGCGATCTTCCAGCCTTTCAGTGCCCAGGACGGCAGCCAGCTGATCCAGAGCGAATACAACGGCGAGATGGCCCGCATCCAGGTGATGGCCGATACCGGGAATGTCGATTGGGATGTGGTGCAGATCGAAGGCCCGGACCTGATGCGCGGGTGCGACGAGGGTATCTACGAGCGCCTGGACTGGCAGCAGTTGGGCGGTACCTCGCAGCTGTTACCCGATGCGGCCCAGGATTGCGGTTCGGCGGCGCTGGTGTGGAGCGTGGCGATTGCCTACGACCGTGACAAGCTGGCCCAGGCGCCGACCTCCTGGGCGGACTTCTGGGACGTGAAGAAGTACCCCGGCAAGCGCGGCCTGCGCAAACGCGCGGTGTACAACCTGGAGTTCGCCTTGCTGGCCGATGGCGTCAAGGTCGAGGATGTGTACAAGGTATTGGCCACCCCGGCGGGTGTCGAGCGCGCCTTCGCCAAGCTGACCGAGCTCAAGCCGTACATCCAGTGGTGGGATGCCGGCGCCCAGCCGCCCCAGTGGCTGGCCGCGGGCGATGTGGTGATGACGTCCACCTACAGTGGCCGCATCGCCGTGGCCGCCCAGCAGGGCAGCCCGCTGGCGGTGGTCTGGCCGGGCAGCCTGTATGGCATGGACTACTGGGCGATCATCAAGGGTTCCCGGCATGTCGATCAGGCGCGGCGGCTGATCGCCTATGCCAACCAACCCGATACCCAGGTGCGTTACGTCGAGCAGATCCCTTATGGCCCGACCAACACCCAGGCCGCGGCCAAGCTCGACCCGGGGCTGGCCAGCTGGGTGCCGACCTCGCCGGAGAACCTCAAGGGCGCGCTGGCCATGGACGTGGCGTTCTGGGTCGACCATGGCGAAGAGCTGGAGCAGCGGTTCAACGCCTGGGCCAGCAAGTGATGGTTTGATATCCGGGGGCGCTGTGCGCCCCTCTCGCGACGCAGCGACTCCATCGATCGCACATCAGGACAATGCCAATGACCCCTACCGAACGGACCCTGCGCCAGGAGCTGGCGGCCTGCTACCGGCTGATCGCGCATTTTCGCATGACCGACCTGATCTTCACCCATATCTCCGTACGCCTGCCTGGCCCGGACCACCACTTCCTGATCAATCCCTACGGCTTGCTGTTCGATGAGATCACCGCTTCGAAGCTGGTGAAGATCGACCTGCAGGGCAACCCGGTCGAGCCTTCGCCCTATCCGGTCAACCCGGCCGGTTTCGTCATTCATGGTGCGATCCATGGCGCCCGCGAGGACGCGCAATGCGTGCTGCACACCCATACACGTGCTGGCTGCGCAGTCGCTGCGCTGGAGTGCGGGCTACTGCCGCTCAACCAGATCGCCATGGAGTTCTACGGCCGCGTCGGCTACCACGCCTACGAGGGGATCGCGCTGGACCTGGACGAGCAGCAGCGGCTGGTGGCGGACCTGGGGCAACACACGGTGATGATCTTGCGCAACCACGGCCTGTTGACCGTCGGCAGCACCGTGGCCGAGGCCTTCCTGCGCATGTACTACCTGGAGAAGGCCTGCGAAATCCAGTTGGCGGCGTTGCAGGCCGGGCAGGTGATCGTGCCGCCGCATGCGGTATGTGCGCACACCGAGCGGCAGTTCAACGAGCCGGCGCGACCGTTGAAGGCAGGTGAACTGGCGGATCCTGATGGCAATACCCTGGCGTGGCAGGCGCTGTTGCGGTTGCTGGAACGAGTGGCGCCTGATTATCGCGATTGAGCGAGATGCTTGGTTGCCGGTGCTGTCCCAATCGCGGGCAAGCCCACAGAGGGTCAGCACTGGCCGTTTGTTCTTTGCTCGACAGCGCAGCCCAAAGGGCTGGGTGACCTCCCGCAACAAGCGTACACAGGGCCTGTGGGAGCGGGCTTGCCCCGCGATTGGGCCGGGCCCGCTATCACCGCCGCCAAGCAAGGGCTTCGCCCTTGATCGCGGGACAAGCCCGCTCCCACAGGCTCATCGCTGCCCTCGAGGCTGCCGCTCATGCTGTGTGCGGGCGGCGGTTCCCACAGGCAGGTACCGGGGGCGTTTGCGGTAGGAGCGAGATCAGGCGCAGGTAGCGAACGGGCGTCCGCTACCTGGAGGGCGGGAAATCAGCGGGCGTCGGGAACGATGATATGGGCCGGTGCCTGTGCGGCGCGGCCACGGGCGACCCAATAGTACAGCAGGCTAGGCACCACCAGGCCGATCAGCCAGGACACGTCGACGCCGCCCAGGTGGGCGACCATGGGGCCGGTGTACAGCTTGGTATCGATGAATGGCATTTGCACCAGCACGCCAATGGTGTAGACGATGATCCCTGGCCAGTTCCAGCGCCCGTAGCGGCCTTCGGGGTCGGCCAGGGCCGGAATGTCGTAGCGCTCCTTGGTGATGAAGTAGTAGTCCACCAGGTTCACCGCGCTCCAAGGCACGAAGAAGGTCAGCAGGAACAGGATGAACGACTTGAACGCACTGAGGAACGAGTGCTGGCCGAGCAGGGCGACGAGGGTGGCGGCGCCGACGATGCCGAGCACGAACACCAGGCGTTGCAGGCGGCTGATCTCGAGGTGGCCGCGGAACCCGCTGATGATGGTGGCGATGCACATGAAGCTGCCGTAGGAGTTCAGCGTCGAGATGGTCACTTTGCCGAAGGCGATGCTCAAGTACAGCAGCGCGGCCGTGGTACCAGCGCCTCCCAGGCCGACGATGTACGCCACCTCGTGGCCGGAGAATTGCCCACCGGCGATAGCGGCGGCGAACACGCCGAGGATCATCGAGGCCTGGGCACCGATCACCGACCCCAGCCCGGCGGCGAGGAAGGTCTTGACCGGTGACGTGGTGCTGGGCAAGTAGCGCGAATAGTCGGCGACATAGGGGCCGAAAGCGATCTGCCAAGAAGCGGCCAGCGATACCGCGAGCAAGAACGAGGCCCAGGTGAAGTGGCGGTTGTCGAGCAACTGGCCGATGTCGGCCAGCATCAGGATGCGGCTGAACAGGTACACGAAGGCGATGATGCCGAGCACGCTGGCCACGCGGCCGATCCAGTGGATCACCCGGTAGCCGGCGAGGGTGGCGAGCACGATCACCCCGGCGAAGATCAGGATGCCGGTGCTGTCGCTCACGCTCAACAACTGGCCGATGGCCTGGCCGGACAGTACCGTGCCGGTTGCAGTGAAGCCCAGGTACATCAGGCACACCAGGGCCATGGGAATGGCCGCGCCGTAGACCCCGAACTGTACCCGGCTGGAGATCATCTGCGGCAGGCCCAGGCGCGGCCCCTGGGCGGCGTGCAGGGCCATGACGGCGCCGCCGATCAGTTGGCCGAGCAACAGGCCGAGCAGCGACCAGAACACATCGCCGCCGAGCACCACGGCCAAGGCGCCGGTGACGATCGCAGTGATCTGCAGGTTGGCTCCCAGCCACAAGGTGAATTGGCTGTACACGCGTCCATGGCGTTCAGCTTCGGGGATGTAGTCGATCGAGCGCCGTTCGATCACGGGTTTGCTGGGCATGGGGCACTCCGCTTGTTTGTTCTTGTGGGGGCGGGCAGCCATCTGCAAGGAAAGGATGGCTGTGTGCGATATGAGCATGTATAGACAAGTAAGGTCAAGTGAGGCTTGACACGGTCCGTCTGGCCGCAGTTCGTTGTACCAGACGCCTCGCCGGCACGACTGTTGCGCAAGGCTGATGGCCAACTGTGCTGGTCCGTGGGAAAACAAAGGCCTTATGCTGTTACGAAATATGTCTAGAAAGCCTGAAGAAGGAAACCGCAATGCCAGTCAAGGACCTGCTGATCGCCCTGGTGGTGATCATCGCCTGGGGCGTCAACTTCGTGGTCATCAAGGTTGGCCTCGATGGCCTGCCGCCCATGCTGCTCGGTGCCTTGCGCTTTGCCTTGGTGGCCTTTCCGGCGGTGCTCCTGGTCAGGCGCCCGAAACTGCCCTGGCGCTGGCTGATCGCCTACGGCATGACCATTTCCCTGGGCCAGTTCGCCTTCCTGTTCCAGGCCATGTACAGCGGCATGCCGCCAGGGCTGGCGTCATTGGTGCTGCAGTCCCAGGCGTTCTTCACCCTCGGGTTCGCCGCGCTGTTTCTCGGCGAGCGCCTGCGCCTGGCCAGCCTGCTGGGCCTGCTGGTGGCCGCGGGCGGGCTGGTGCTGATCGGCAGCGAGAACAGCAGCCATGTGCCGCTGGTGGCGCTGCTGCTGACCCTGTGCGCCGGCGCCATGTGGGGCATGGGCAATATCATCACCCGCCGGTTCGGCTCGGTGGACCTGGTGGCCCTGGTGATCTGGGGCGGTTTGATACCGCCGCTGCCGTTCCTGGCGCTGTCCTGGTGGCTGGAGGGGCCAGAGCGGATCGGCCATGCCCTGGCCAACATTGGTTGGAGCTCGGTACTGGCCCTGGTCTACCTGGCATTCGTGGCCACCATGCTTGGCTACAGTCTGTGGAGCACATTGCTGTCGCGGCATCCGGCAGGCAAGGTGGCGCCGTTTTCGCTGCTGGTGCCGGTGGTCGGCCTGAGCTCCTCGGCTTGGCTGCTCGATGAACGTTTGAGTGCGGTGCAGGGTTGGGGCGCGATACTGGTCATGCTGGGGTTGCTGATCAATGTGTTCGGGCCACGGGTAGGGCAGCGGTTGCGGGCGATCAGCGTTCAGTAGACGGCTTGAGAGCGGGTTGCGAGATCTCACAGCCGCCGAACCTGCTACGGCGAACACGCTATGATTGTTCCGCTAGTGAGACGAACAATGCCAATTTTGCCGTCTACCGCAACATTGGTTCCATAGGTAGTGTTATACCCAGCCATCTGAGAGAGGAGACTTCTCATGAAAAAGATTCTGGGTATCCACCGCAGCCCCCACGGCCATTGGGTCGGGGACGGCTTCCCGGTTCGTAGCCTGTTCACCTACGACAACCTGGCGCGCCATATCAGCCCATTCCTGCTGCTCGACTATGCAGGCCCGCACGACTTCACCCCGACCACCGCGCGGCGTGGGGTCGGCCAGCACCCGCACCGGGGCTTCGAGACCGTGACCATCGTCTACCAGGGCGAGCTGGAGCACCGCGACTCCACCGGCGCCGGTGGCCTGATCGGCCCTGGCGATGTGCAGTGGATGACCGCCGCCAACGGCATCCTCCACGAGGAGTTCCACTCGCCGGCCTTCGCCCGCACTGGCGGCACCCTGGAGATGGTGCAACTGTGGGTCAACCTGCCGGCCCGTGACAAGCGCGCGGCAGCGGGGTACCAGACCCTGTTGTCCACGGATATCCCCGTGGTGTCGCTGGAAGGTGAGGCCGGTAGCCTGCGGGTGATCGCCGGGGCCTACCAGGGCCATCAAGGTCCGGCGCGGACCTTCACCGCCATGGACGTCTGGGACCTGCGCCTGAGAGCGGGTGCCACCCTGCAGTTGCCGATCGCCGCAGGGCGCAACGCAGCCTTGGTGGTACTGCGCGGTAACGTGCGGGTCAATGGCGAGCGTGAGGCTGGCCCGGCCAGCCTGGTGTTGCTGGCGCGTGATGGCGAGCATGTGCAGGTCGAGGCGTTGGAAGAAGTCAGCCTGCTGTTGCTCAGCGGCGAGCCGATCGACGAGCCCATCGTTGGCTATGGCCCGTTCGTGATGAACAGCCAGGCAGAAATCGCCGAGTCGTTCGCCGATTTCCAGGCGGGGCGGTTTGGGCAGATGGTGGGGGGGCAGTAAAGGGGCCGCTTTGCGGCCCATCGCGGGGCGAGCCCGCTCAGGTCTCTGTGAGAGATCACCCAGCCCATTATCCTGACTGGCGCCAATGCACCTCAGTGATCCCGTAGCGCTCCGCCACGGGCTTGCTGACTTTCTTGATCTTCTCCCGCCCATATCGCCCGATACGGGCCACCCCCGCATCGCAACTGGCCCAGTGCCAGGCCTCGGCGTTGTCCATCCGCTCGGCCCGGATCACGAAGGACTTGTGCTGGCCGTGCAGTTCATAGTCGATCACGAAGAGTTTTGCATCGATCATCGGGTATCCACATCCCTTGCGCAGCATCGAGGGCTGGCCAGGTGCAAGACATTCCATGGCCTATCCGTGGGAATCAAACCGAGGCGCAAAAGTTTGAAAAAAGTTCGTTTCCAACGACGAACGGTGAAGACCCGACCGCCCGTCGCCTCTGGCCCACAGCCGATCGAACAGCCGGAGCCTTGCGGCGTTCTTCCTCTAAGGTGCTAAGGGATTTGCGCGGCTGCATTGTTCACGCGAATGGACCGCCGCTTGAGCATGCGCAATATCAATTGGCACTTCGCCAACATAGGGCGTACTCACACACAACAGGCCATCCAGTATAGAGAGGGTCGAACCATGTCGTTGATAGGTGTTTCGCTACTAGAGATGCGTCAGCTGATCGAACAGGCCTGCCTGCCGGACCGCTGCGAGGTGACCTGCCCGGACGGTGTCAGCCTGACCATCCGCCTGGGGCAAGGGGAGAGCCTGGACGATTGCCTCACGGTCAGCGGTATTCCCCTCGACAGCCTGAACAGCTGCCGGGACCTGCACGAGCTGGTGACCCAGTTGCGCAAGGCGCAACGCCTGGGCCACACAGCCGCGCTCAAGGCCATCGCCTGACGGTCGTCGCGACCCGGTCAGCCGAGGCTGGCCGGGCGCACATATTCGGGCATCAGGCCGTTGAACCAGAACAGGATCATCGCCACCAGGATGGTCACCAGCAGCAACAGGCCCACCCCCCAGGCGCAGGTTGCGAACAGCATCGCCTGTTCCTTGCGCAGGCGCAGGAAGGTCTGCAAACCGCCATACAACAGCACCGTGGCATAGGCCGAGGCCGCCAGCAGCGCCGCCACCGCCAGCCAGCGCATGGGCACCAAACCCACCACTCCGGCGACGAACCAGGGCGTGGCGCAGTAGGCGGCGAAGCCGATGCATTGGTTCAGGGTCGGCTGGGTGTCGAAACCGCGAGACATCCAGCGGATCATCACGCCCATCAGCATCACCCCGACCACGGTGGTGGCATACAGCAGGCCTGCCAGTTGCGCGGCGCTGCCCATGCTCAGGCGTACCCGTTCCTCCGCGGCCAGGCTCCAGCCGAAGGTGGTGGTGCCGACGAACAGGCACAGCGCGGGGATCAGGGCCAGGGCCAACAGGCGTGGCAAGTACTGTTGCGGATGGGCTTCCTCGGCGCGGCGGATGTCCAGCCAGGCGGCACCGGGGTGGGTGAAGAGCTTGAGCAACGGACTGTTCATGGCATTCTCCTCGAGGGCAGGCGTGTCCTCTTGTTATGGAGAAGCGCAAAGGGCCCAGGGTTCAGGCGAACTGTGGGCCGTTGATCGCTTATTGCAGCTCCAGCACCAGGTTCATGCCGCCGTCCCCGCACTTTGCATGGTCGCGCACCACACCGTGATAGCTGCGGCCATCCCACTCGAAGGCCACGCTATGGGCACGGTCGAGCTTGTCCGGCAGGGGTGGGTCGATGTGCAGGCGCAGGGCCGGGGAACCTTGCAGGTTGAGGGCGGCGAGCTGAACATGGCACTCCACGCGTTGGGCCACGGGGCCGAACAGGGTGTCACGCACGAAATCCAGCTCCAGGCAGGCGCAGGGGGCACGGTAATAGGGCTTCATGGCAGGTATGGCTGCAGCAGGAAAGTCATGACTGGCTCCTTGGGCAAGGATCGTGGGGTATCGATCTTTCGAAGCCTATCGGAGGATGGCGTTCAAATTTATTTCACGGGTGGTCGTGCTTTTGGTTTCACGGACCGTTTTTGGGAGATTCTATGGTTGTGGGCAAGCCGGCTCTCATAGAACAACGCATAACTATTTGATTGTGCAGGCCCTTGTGGGGCTTGTCCCGCGATTGGGCCGGGCCCGATATCACCGTCGCGTGGCAAGGGCTTCGCCCTTGATCGCGGGACAAGGCGGCGCTAGCCGCTTGTTCTTTAGTTCGACAGCGCAGCCCGGGAGGGATGGGTTATCTCCCACTGGTGCAGCGCCAACCACACCCTGTGGGAGCCGGCTTGCCGGCGATGAAGACAACCCTTTACTCAAAGCCAGATCGCATCCCAATGTGGGTAATCACCAATGCGCTCAACCAGCCTTGCTCGCTCAGGATTCATGATGCTGTTGCCCGTTCCGGCCAATCGCCGGCAAGCCGGCTCTCATAGAACAACGCATAACTATTTGATTTTGCGAGCCTTGTGGGAGCGGGCTTGTCCCGCGATTGGGCCGGGCCGGATATCACCGTCGCCTGGCAAGGGCTGCGCCCTTAATCGCGGGACAAGCCCGCTCCCACAAGGGGCCGCGCTAGCCGCTTGTTCTCTGCGCGACAGCGCAGCCCGAAGGGCTGGGTAATCTCCCACCGGTACTTCGCCAACCACACCCTGTGGGAGCGCCCTGCCACGAATGCGCCGTCATGGCTGGCGCTCGGCCACCGCCTTGAGCGTTCGCAACGTCACCAGCGGCGCATCCACCACGAACCGGTTGGCCAGCCAGCCCGGTACATCGCCGGCGGGGTCGGCCTGCAGTTGGTAGGTCACTTCGGTCTCCTTCTCGGCCACCGGATGCATCGTCCATTCGCCACGCAACCGCCGCACCCGGATCAACCCCGGCACGGCCGGCACCTTGCCTGGCTCCGCGCTCAGGTGGCGCACCAGGGTGCCGTCGTCCAGGCGCTCGGTACGCACCCGCAGCACCATGTCCCGCGGCTGTGCCGGCCAGGGCAGGTCGGTGACCAGGTACACCCAGGTACTGTCGCCTTCGACCTTCAGCAAGCGCATCTCGGCGCAGGCATACAGCCACTTGCAGGCCACCCGCAGGTTTTCCTGCAGGTCAGTGAGCGTGCGCACACTCGCCTTGATCCGCGCGACGCCGCGAAACGCCTTATAGGACGAACCTTCGACACGGCTCAGGTACACATCGACGCCGTCCTGCCGTTGCGCCAGGTGCCAGTCGTCGGCCAGCGACACGGGGGCCGGCAGCAGGACCAGCAAGGCAAGCAGTAGGCGGGGCAGGGGCATGGCAGTGGCCGGAACGAAACGGAGCGGGTTCCTGAAGTATGGCCAGAAACACGAAGCCCGCCATGAAGGCGGGCTCGTGGACATCAGCCTGGGCTCAACGCTGCGGGTTGAGGGTCAGGTGCGCGTGGCGGTTGACGTCCTTGTACAGCAGGTAGCTGAACGGGCCTGGGCCGCCGGAGTAGCAGGCTTGCGGGCAGAAGGCGCGCAGCCACATGAAGTCGCCGGCCTCGACCTCGACCCAGTCCTGGTTCAGGCGGTATACCGCCTTGCCTTCCAGGACGTACAGGCCGTGTTCCATGACGTGGGTTTCAGCGAACGGAATCACGCCGCCCGGCTGGAAGGTCACGATGTTGACGTGCATGTCGTGGCGCATGTCGGCCATGTCGACGAAGCGGGTGGTGACCCAGCGGCCTTCGGTGCCCGGCATCTCGATGACGGTGGCATCCTTGCGGTGGGTGACGAAGGATTCCGGAACCGGCAGGCCTTCGACCTTCTGGTAGTGCTTGCGCAGCCAGTGGAAGGTGACGTTGGCCTTGCTGTTGTTGCGCAAGCTCCAGTCGGCACCCGGGGCCAGGAAGGCATAACCGCCAGGCACCAGGGTGTGGTGCTTGCCTTCGACGGTGATGTCGATCTCGCCTTCGACCACGAACAGTACCGCTTCGGCGTTCGGGTCCAGCTCAGGGCGCTCGCTGCCGCCTTCGGGGGCGACTTCGACGATGTACTGCGAGAAGGTCTCGGCGAAGCCGGTCAGCGGGCGGGCGATGACCCACATGCGCATCTTGTCCCAGAACGGCAGGTGGCTGGTGACGATGTCACGCATCACGCCCTTGGGGATGACGGCATAGGCTTCGGTGAACATGGCACGGTCAGTCAGCAGCTCGGTTTGAGCTGGGTGCCCACCGTGGGGGGCGAAGTAGGAATGATTCGACATGGACAGTCTCGACTTGTTGTTCTTTCCCCGTGCCGTGTGCCGCACCGGCCGGTGCGCCGCAGGGGAGGCCTGGGACAGAATATGGGCCTTTGCCAGGCATCCACAAATTAAATGTTGAAATGTCCGGTATTTATTCCGTGAATGTCGACCCCTCGTACCGAAAGTCGACAGAATGAAGGCTGATCAGCTCGGCAGGCGCGGGCGTCGGCCTGGCAGCAGGCCCAGCACCCGCATGCACCCGAGCAGGATTACCAGCACGCCAACACTCGTCCCCCTGTGGGGTGCGGCGGTCCGACTTGTCCCGCGATCAAGGGCGAAGCCCTTGCCAGGAAACAACGGGGTGTTGGTTTCGCGGGCAAGCCCAACAGGGAAGGTGCTGCGTTACCAAGCCTAGCTGCGTGCCACCAGCAGCAACGACTGCGGCACCGGGCTTTGCGGATGCTGCGGCTCCTGCAGGCTGGCAAGGTGCAACCCAGCCATGTCCAGGGCGTTCAGCCAGCTGGAGAGGGTACGGAAGTACCAGGGCATGGGTGCCCACTGGCCGGCGAAACCGGCGAAGGTCTCTTCGCGCCAGCCATCTTGATAGTCACCGTTGGCCATCGACCATGGGTGCAGCGTCTGGATCACCAGGGCGCCGCCGGGAGTGAGTAGATTGCGCATGGTGACCAGCAAGGGAATGATGTCCTGATGCAGCAGGGCGAAGTTGGCGCACACCAGGTCATAGCCCTGGCCCACATCGACCTGGGTCTGGATCAGTTGCTCGTAGGTCGCCTGGTACACGTTGCTCGAGCCTGCCGCCCGTGCGGCCTCGACCAGCGTCGCATCGCCATCTACGCCTGTCGCCTCGATGCCGCGTTCGGCCAGGGCGCGCAGCAGCCAGCCCTCGCCACAGCCCAGGTCCAGCACTCGCTGTGGCTGGCGGCTCATCAGCGCCAGGAGGATGGCCTGGTCGGTGACCTGGCGGCGGCTTTCGATGGCGCCGCTGCGTACGGCCTGGATCCAGGCCTGGGCATTGTGCTGCCAGCTGCCTTGTAGCGTGGTGTCGGGCGTGGACATTGAGGCAGGTCCGAACGTTAGCGTGTGGAAAGGATAGGCCAGGTGAAGTAACCCTGTGCAACGGGTTCTGGCATGATGCAAGCAGCCCATCTATTCGAAAGTCAGATTCTGCTTATGACTGAAAGTGTGAAATCCAATAGATCGATCTACGACCTCGACCTGCTCCGGGCCGTGGTGATGGTCGCTGACTGCGGCAGTTTCACCACGGCGGCCACCCGGCTGCATTCGACGCAGTCGACGGTCAGCCAGAAGATCCGGCGGCTCGAGGAGATGGTCGGGCACCAACTGCTCGACCGCAGCAACCGCGAAGTGCACCCCACCGATGCCGGCGAAACGCTGCTGCGCTATGCGCGCCACCTGCTCGCGGTGAGCAACCAACTGAGCGAGGCAATGTCGGGCGGGGTCACGGTTACCGTGCGCATCGGCCTGCCGGACGACTTCGTCGCCAGCAAGACCGTCCCGGCGCTCGCGGCCTTCAACCGCAAGCATCCGAAGGTCAAGCTGGAGATCACCGGCGGCCTGAGCCGCGACCTGATGAGCAGCTATGACCGCGGTGAGCTCGACCTGGTGCTGGTCAAGCAGCGGCGGCACAGCCGCGAGGCCAATGCCTGCCAGCCCGAACGCATCGAGTGGGTCGACAGTGCGCAGTACCCTTGCTTCGCGCAAGACCCGATTCCCCTGGTGACCTTTCCGCCGCGCGGGCTCTACCGCGACGACATGATTAGCGCCATCGAAGCGATGGGCCGCAACTGGTGCATCGGTTTCACCAGCTCCAGCCTTGCCGGTATCCAGGAAGCCGTGGCCAACGGTCTGGGCGTGAGCCTGCTGCCCTCGCGGGTGGTCACGCCGGGGCACCGGGTGTTGGGTGTCGAGGACGGTTTCAAACCGATCAAGGTATTCGAAGCGGCGATCTTCCATCGCCCCACGGCCGACCCGATGGTCAAGGAGCTGGCGGATATCCTGATCGGCATCCTGCGCGCCGAGGCCAGCGAAGGGGGTGAGCGACCGGTTTGGGGGCAAGGGGTTCGCCCTTGATCGCGGGACACACCTGCTCCTACAGAGGGAGGGATTGCCAGCCCCGGGTACGTACTGGCTGGCTGGGACGTTATACTCGCGGGTCGTTCCACTGTATCCGAGTACTACCATGGGTCTTTCCACAACCGCCACACCCGAACCGCGCCGGCTGGGCGCGCCGTTGATCGCCCTGGGCCTGCTGCTGGCAGGTGCCTGGTTCCTCAATCTCAATGCCGGCTTTAACCAGGTACTGCTGCTGATCGTCGGCGCGGCCCTGGGTCTGACGCTCTACCATGCTGCCTTTGGTTTCACCTCGGCTTGGCGGGTGTTCATCACCGAGCGTCGTGGTGCCGGCCTGCGTGCGCAGATGGTCATGCTGGCCCTGGCCGTGTTGCTGTTCTTCCCGGCCCTGTCGTCCGGCAGCCTGTTCGGCACGCCGATCAAGGGGCTGGTGGCGCCGGCAGGCGTCTCAGTCGTGTTCGGTGCATTCATCTTCGGCATCGGCATGCAGCTCGGTGGCGGCTGCGCCTCGGGCACGTTGTTCACCGTCGGCGGTGGCAATGCGCGAATGCTGGTGACCTTGCTGTTCTTCATCATCGGTTCGGTCACCGCCACTCACCACGTCGACTGGTGGTTCGCCTTGCCGTCGTTCCCGGCCACCTCCATCGTCCAGGCCTGGGGTGTGGTGCCGGCGCTGTTGGCCAGCCTGGCCCTGTTCGGGCTGATCGCGTGGGCCACGCGGGTGCTGGAAATGCGTCGCCATGGCGGGTTGGAAGTACCCGCGCCCAGCGAGCACCAGGGCCTGCGTCGCTTCCTGCGAGGCCCCTGGCCGCTGGTATGGGGCGCCATCGCACTGGCGCTGCTGAACTACGCCACCCTGGCCCTGGCCGGTCGCCCCTGGGGGATCACCTCGGCGTTCGCTCTGTGGGGGGCCAAGACCTTGGGTGGCCTGGGTGTTGACGTCGGCAGTTGGGCATTCTGGCAGGTGCCTGCCAACGCCAAGGCCCTGGCCGCACCCTTATGGCAGGACGTCACCACGGTGATGGACCTGGGGATCGTGCTCGGTGCGCTGTTGGCTGCAGGCCTGGCCGGGCGTTTCGCGCCGAGCTTGAACATTCCGTTGCCGTCGCTGATCGCCGCAATCATTGGTGGCCTGTTGCTGGGCTATGGCTCGCGCCTGGCCTATGGCTGCAATATCGGCGCCTACTTCAGCGGCATCGCATCGGGCAGCGTGCATGGTTGGCTGTGGCTGGTGGCGGCCTATACCGGCAATCTGGTAGGTGTACGCTTGCGCCCGCTGTTCTTCGCCGGCGAGCGTCGTGCGCCGGCCTTGAGCGGCTGTTGAGACTCACCGCCCCAACATATAAGTGGCTGGGGCGGGTGTTCGAATTCTAACAATGCACCTTAAATAGTTTCGCTATCTATTTGAAAATAAAGAATTTATCTTCTAGCAACGGCATGTTGCACACACTGTTCATAGTACGTCTGCTTGATCGCGGTCGGCTTGAGCCGCGAGCGGCTGTTGTAGGTCTGTTCGGTGATGCCGAATGCCGTCATGCGCATCCAGGGCTTGGGAAACCGCCGTGTTTGCAGTTTCTTGCGCGTGGCATACAACGTCACGCCGGAAAGCTTGGCCTGTTGCGCTTCGGCGGCGATCTGCGAGCCCCAGTTACAGACGTGGCGATCGTTCTGGTTCAAGGCTCTGGCCTGGGCGCCGAAGGCGACCGTGGCCATTACGCAGCCAGCGATCGTTGCTAGAAATGCCCGCATGTTGCTGTCCTAAGCTTATGAAGGGGAAGGAAGTTTGCCTTCACCTTGCACGGCTAGGGGCCAGCAATTTGCCGTCAGATTTTTTACCAGGCTGAAAAAGCGATCGCGAGGCAGGCACACGCCAGCCGCCCGCTTCCACGGGAAGTGTTCTGGGACCAGCAGAGGGTGACCGAGGAAGCGGGGGGCGGCATTGCACCGCCCCGCGATCGAAACCTAACGAAGAGGAATCAGGCAGCCTGGGTGCGCTTGCCCTGGGACTTGCGCACCTGGGTACGGCAGGCTTCGCCGAAGGCTTCGAAGATCCGGATCGAGTCAGGGTTCTTCGCAGCTTGCCATTCAGGGTGCCACTGCACAGCGAACAGGAACGGCGAAATGCTTGGCGCGTGGATGGCTTCGACCAGGCCGTCCTCGGCGTGGGCGATCGGCTCGATGCCTTTGCCCAGTTTGTGCAGGCCCTGGCCATGCAGCGAGTTGACGCGGATCTCGTCGGTGCCGAGCTTCTCGCGCAGCCAGCTGCCTGGCTTGATCTTCACGCTGTGCACGGCCTGGTACTGGACATCGACCGGGTCTTCGGGGTTTTCCCGGTGGTCGTTGAAGCCAGGTTCGGCGTAGACCTTCTGATAGATATCGCCGCCCAGGGCGACGTTGATTTCCTGCATGCCACGGCAGATGCCGAAGATCGGCAGGCCACGGGCGATGGCCATCTTCACCAGCGGGATGTCGAACAGGTCGCGATCCTTGTCCTGGGCCTTGCCTGGAGTCTGGTTTTCCTGGCCATAGAGGGCCGGGTCGATGTTGCTGCCCGCGCCGGTCAGGTAGACACCGTCGGCCATGTCCAGGTAGGTCTCGAGGTCTTCGATACCGCAGCAGGTGGGCACCAGGACCGGGACGCAACCGGCGAACTCGACCAGCGGGGTGATGTATTTGTGGGTCATGACCTGATAGTCATGGCCTTTGCGCTCTTGGGTACCCATGGTCATCAGGACGACGGGTTTGCGCAGGGAGGGTTGCTTGTTGCCAATGTTGCTGTTGGACATATGTCACCTTGGGACAGGTTCTACCTGTCGTTGTTGTGCAGGCGCACGGCCTGGGCCTTGTGTGCGGCCTGGAGCCCCGAGCACTGCCGGCTCGCCAGGCAGGCGATTCCGGTCGGGGCTTGATTCATAGCTTGCCAGAGCCGTTCGATATGTCAAACGAGTGGCGGTGGGCGCAGGCGCCGTTTTTCGGGGTTTGCAAGGCCTGGAGGCCTGAGGTGACAAGGGTTTGGCGGGGGTTTTGGTCAATAATATTTAACGATGCAGTTGGCTCTTTGCGTTGGTGCAATGAAATGTGAAAAAGGGGCTGCTTCGCAGCCCATCGAGGCGCCAGGCCGCTTGCGCAACGGCATGCTGCGCAGCGGCCTGGCACCGCGAAAGGGTCAGTGCAGGATCTGCTTGAGAAACGCCTGCGCCCGCGCCGTCCGTGGGTGGTTGAAGAACACCTCGGGCGGGCTGTCCTCGATGATGTGCCCGCCTTCGAGGAACAGCACGCGCTCGGCCACTTGCCGGGCGAAGCCCATCTCATGGGTTACGCAGAGCATGGTCATGCCGGTGCCGGCCAGTTGCACCAGCACGTCCAGCACCTCGGCGACCATTTCCGGGTCGAGCGCCGAGGTGGGCTCGTCGAACAGCATGATCCGGGGCTTCATGCACAGTGCCCGGGCGATGGCCACGCGCTGCTGTTGGCCGCCGGACAGCTGGCTGGGGTACTTGTGTGCCTGGTTCTCGATGCCCACCTTGCTCAGGTACATGCGCGCGCGCTCCTCGGCGTCCTTGCGCGACAGCCCGCGCACGCTGGTGGGCGCCAGCAGGCAATTGTCCAGCACGCTCATGTGCGGGAACAGGTTGAAATGCTGGAACACCATGCCGATCTCGCTGCGTACCTGGGCCGCCTGGCGGCTGGTGGCGGCAAGATCGGTGCCGGCCACCTGGATGCTGCCTTGCTCGGCGACCTCCAGGCGGTTGATGCAGCGGATCAAGGTCGACTTGCCGGAGCCCGAGGGGCCGCACAGGACGATGCGTTCGCCTTCGCGGACCTGCAGGTCGATGTCATGCAGCACATGGAAGGCACCATAGTGCTTGTTCAGGCCTTCGATGCGGATCAGCACCGGGCGCGGGTCGGGTTCGGGGGCGAGGCTGGCAAGGCTCAGGGGGGCTGCGGTCATTTTATTGTTCTCCTCGCAGGTTCAGTCGAAGCGTGCGGCGCTGTAGGGCGCCGGGTCGGTGAAGGGCGCCTGGCCTGTGACCAGCTCGGCCAGCAGGCGGCCGGTGACCGGGCCCAGCGTCAGGCCGTGATGGGCGTGGCCGAAGTTGAACCAGAGGTTCTTGTGGCGCGGTGCCGGGCCGATCACCGGGCGCATGTCTGGCAGGCAGGGGCGTCGGCCCAGCCAGGGGCGGTCGTCCAAGCGCTCGCCCAAGGCCGGGAACAGCTTGCGCGCCAGGGCTTCGCAGCGGCCCAGCTGGATTTCGTTGCCGGGCGCATCGTGAGCGGCGAACTCGATGCCGGTGGTCAGGCGTACGCCCCGTGCCATGGGCGCCAGCACGTAGCCGCCCTGGGTGTCGCAGATCGAGTGCACCAGCTCGGCGCCGTCACGGGTGCTGTAGTGCATGTGGTAGCCGCGCTTGATCGCCAGCGGGAAGCGATAGCCCAGTGGTTCGAACAGCTCGGCCGACTGCGGGCCGAGGCAGGCCACCACCTCGTCGGCGGTCACCGCCCCCCGGCGGCTGTCCACCTGCCACTGCTCGCCCACTTGGCGCAGGCTGCGCGCATCGCCATGCAGGAACTGCCCGCCACGCTGGACGAACAGCGCGGCGTAGCCGCGGGTCAGGCCGCCGGGGTTGGTCACGGTCTTGGGGTCCAACCAGTGGATGCCCCCGACCACATCGCCGTCGAGCTGCTGCTCCCGGGCCTGCAACTGGTCGCGTTCGAGGATTTGGTAGCGCAGGCCATAGCGCGCCAGGGCCTGCAGGTCTGCCTTGGCCTGGGCGAACAGGCCAGGGTCGCGGTATACCTCGATCCAGCCCTTGGCCTGGACCAGCGCACCGAGGCCGGCGGCGTCGATCAGCGCGTCGTGCTCCTCGACACAGCGTTGCACCAGCGGCAGCATGTCGGCCGCCGCGCCGGCCAGGCGCCCGGGGGCCGACTGCTGCCAGTAGCGCAGCAGCCAGGGTGCGGCCTTGGGCAGGTGCAGGAGGCTGTAGCGCACGTCGGGCTGGCGGTTCAGGCCATAGCGCAGCAGCGCGCCCAGGCTGCGCGGGAAGGCGTAGGGGATCACGCTGGAGCGCTCGATCAGGCCGGCGTTGCCGTGGCTGGTGCCGCTGCCCGGTTCGTCGCGGTCGATCAGGACCACCTGGCGGCCACGGGCCTGCAGGTGCAGGGCGGTGCTGACGCCGACGATGCCGGCGCCCAGGACGATGGTTTGGCAATGCATGGAGCGTATCCTTCGGTCAGTTCAGGTGGCGGCCCAGGCGGGCCTCCAGGTGTTTCAGGGCGCGCCTGACGATTTCCACGATCACCAGATAGAGCACGGCGGCCCACAGGTAGATCTGGAAGTCGAAGCTGCGCGAGAAGGCCAGCTTGGTCACCCCCATCAGGTCGTACAGGGTCACCAGCGAGGCGATGGCGCTGGCCTTGATCATCAGGATCAACTCGTTGCCCAGTGGACCCACGGCCACCAGCAGCGACTGCGGCAGGACCACCTTGAAGAAGGTGGTCGAGCGCTTGAGGCTCAGGGCCCGGGCTGCTTCGTACTGGCCTGGCGCCACGGCCATGAGGCTGCCGCGGAAGATTTCCGCCTGGTAGGCGGCGGTGTTCAGGGTGAAGGCCAGCAGGGCGCAGTACCAGGCTTCGCGGAAAAACCACCACAGGCCCATGTCCTGCCAGAAACCCTTGAGCGAGCCGAGGCCGTAGTACAGTAGGAACAGCTGGGCCAGCAGGGGCGAGCCACGGAAGAAGTACACGTAGCTGGCGGACAAGTGCTGCAGCACTCGGCTACGCGACAGGCGTGCCAGGGCCAGCAGCAGGCCCAGGACAGCGCCAAGGGTGAAGGAGATCGCCACCAGCTTGGCGGTCACCAGCAAGCCGTCGACAAAGCGCGGCCCGTAGCGCTCCAGCAGGTCAGGGTCGAGCACCATGGCCAGCAATTGTTCGAAACTCATGCCCGAGCTCCTTGCAGGTGACGGTTGCAACGTCGTTCGATGAAGGCGAAGACCCGGCCCGAGAGCGCCGAGAACAGCAGGTAGCCCAGGCAGGCGACGCCATAGAAGAACATCGGTTCCTTGGTCACGCTGACGGCCAGGTTGGTCTGGCGCATCAGGTCGACCAGGGAGATGGTCGAGACCAGCGAGGTGTCCTTGAGCAGCGACAACCAGTTGTTGGACAAGCCCGGCAGGGCGATGCGGGTCAGTTGCGGCAGTACCACCTTGAAAAAGCCGGTGCGTCGGCTCAGGCCCAGGGCCGAACAGGCTTCCACCTGGCCCTTGGGTAGCGTCTTGAACGCCGCCAACCAAATCTCGCTGGAAAAGGCCGCGAACACCAGGCTGAAGGCGATCATCGCCGCCAGGAAGGTATTGATCAGCACTTCCCCTTCATAGCCCATGGCCGCCAGCAGTTTTTGCGCGGCGATCTGGCAGCCGTAGTAGATGATCAGTAGGGTCAGCAGCTCTGGCAGGCCGCGGAACACGGTTGAGAAACTGGTTGCCCAGGCGCGAGCCGCGCGGTTGCGCGAGCGGGCGGCGAGGGCGACCAGCAGGCCCAGGGGCAGGCCGATGGGCAGGCAGGCCAGGGCCAGCGATAGGGTCACCAGGGCGCCGGCCAGCAGCGCCTGGCCCCAGCCGCCGCTGGCGAAGGACAGCAAGGACAAATGTTCGAGCATGCAAAGGTGCTCCTTTTCCGTCAGCCTCGATATCCGATGGCAACGCGAACCCTGTGGGAGCGGGCTTGCCCCGCGATTGCGTCGGGCCAGTCAGCACTGACCGGCGTGCCGACGCCATCGCGGGACACGCCCGCTCCCACAGACCAGCGGCGAGGCTTGGGGGTCAGTTGTAGATGTCGAAGTCGAAGTACTTGCTGGCGATCTTCTGGTAGGTGCCGTTGGCGACGATTTCGTCCAAGGCCTTGTTCAGACGCTGGCGCAGGGCCTCGTCGTCCTTGCGCACGGCGATGGCAGCATCGGCCTTGGTACCGTTGACGTCGCCGAGGACCTTGCAGCACTCCTGGCCGTTCTTGTTGACCCACTCGTGCAGCGGAAACTTGTCGGCGATCACCCCGTCCAGGCGGCCGGCGGCGAGGTCGGCGTTGGCCTCGTCCATGGTCGGGTAGAGCTTCACGTCGGCGCCGGCCTTGGCATACACGTCTTCGGCGTAGATGGCCTGGGTGGAGGAGGACTGGGCGCCGACGGTGTAGCCCTTGAAGTCGCTTTGGGCATCGCTGATCGGGCTGTCCTTGGCCACCGCCACGGTCAGCGGGGTGCGGTAGTAGTGGTTGGTGAAGGCGATCTTCTTGCGCCGCTCCTCGGTGTCGATCATCGACGCGACCACGGCGTCATACTTGCGTGCCATCAAGGCCGGGATGATGCCCTCCCAGTCCTGGGCCACCAGGGTGCATTCGACCTTCATCTGCGCGCACAGGGCATGGGTAATGTCGATATCGAAGCCGTGTAGCTTGTTGTCGGCGTCGACATAGTTGAAGGGCGGGTAGGCACCTTCGGTGGCGAATCGCAGGGTCTCGGCGCTGGCCGCGCCCGCCAGGAACAGGGCACACGCACCCACCACAGCCATGGTCTTTCTCATCTTGCACCTCTGGACTTTCACTCTTGCTATTGTTGTTTGCTCGCGGGCCACGAGGTGTAGCCGACGAACTCGTTATGTAGAGCGGCAGTTGCTTCCAAGCGTCTTTCAACATCAGGCCCCAGCTTCCTGCAGACCTCGTTGACCATCAGGTGCACCCACGACAGCATCGCCGAGGTGGATTCCCAGAAGAGATTGAATTCGGTGGGGATGCGGAACACCTCGCAGGCGTTGGCGTCGGCCCAGTCGCAGAAGGTGTCGGTCACCAATGTGACCGGTATGCCGGCCTGGCGCGCCTTCTGGCACAGCTGCAGGGCATGGCGGGAATAACGGCGCGCCTCGAACACCACCAGTGCGCTGTCCTCGGCGCGGCCGAGCAGCACTTCGCCGAAGTGCCCGGCGCTGCCGTCGACCAGTTGTACGCCGTCGCGCAGGTATTGCAGCAGGTGGCTCATGCACATGGCCACGCCGCGTTCGGTCTGGAAACCGGCGATGAACACCCGCGGCTTGCTTGCCAGGCGCTGGGCGACCTGTTGCCAGGCCTGGCCACGGCTGTACTCATGCACCCGGACCAGTGCCGCGATTTCGAGCTCCAGGCTGCCGGAGCTCTCGCTGTCGTCATGGCCCTGGCGGTATTCTTGCAGGCGATCCCCCACCAGCCAGGGGCCATCGCCCAGGTCGCTTTGCAGGTCCTGCTTGAGTGCCTTGAGGTGGGCATAGCCCAGGGCGCGGCAGAAGCGGCCGACGCTCGACTCGCTGACGCCCAGCTTGGCGGCGATGCTCGCGGAGGTCTGGAACGGCAGTTCATGCAGGTTGGCGAGCATGTAGCTGGCGATCTTGCGGCCCGAGGCTGCGGCACTGTGCAGGCTGTTCTCGAGGCGTTGCTTGATCGGTTGGCTCATGGTCGGCTCCGGGTGGGTGAGGCGTGGGATAGAAAATGGATGTTTTCTGTCATCAAGTCAACAATTGACAGATAGCTGTCATTCGCGGGACAGTTTTGCCATTGCTTACGCTGTAGCCATTCCAATTCCAAGAAAGGAGCTCCAGATGTCCGCACCTTCCGCCAGCCCTGTCGTGCGCGTGCCTTTCGCCGAGCTGCAGGCGCTGCTGCAACGGATCTTCCTGCGTCACGGTTGCGCCGAGTCGGTCGCTGCCGCGCTGGCCTTCAACTGCGCCAGCGCACAGCGCGATGGTGCCCACAGCCATGGAGTGTTTCGTATCCCTGGCTATGTTTCGACCCTGGCCAGCGGCTGGGTCGATGGCCAGGCCGTACCCCAGGTGAGCGATGTGGCACCGGGTTACGTGCGAGTCGATGCCCAGGGTGGGTTTGCTCAGCCGGCCCTGGCTGCGGCCCGGCCTTTGCTGGTCGAGAAAGCCCGCAGCGCCGGGATCGCGGTATTGGCGATCCACAATTCGCACCATTTCGCGGCGCTCTGGCCGGACGTCGAGCCGTTCGCCGACGAAGGGCTGGTGGCCCTGAGCGTGGTCAACAGCATGACCTGCGTGGTGCCGCATGGGGCGCGCAAGCCGCTGTTCGGCACCAACCCCATCGCCTTCGCTGCACCCTGTGCCGGGCATGACCCGATCGTCTTCGACATGGCCACCAGCGCCATGGCCCATGGCGATGTGCAGATCGCCGCGCGTGCGGGCGAGCAGCTGCCGCCAGGCATGGGCGTGGATGCCCAGGGCCAGCCCACCTGCGACCCCAAGGCGATTCTCGAAGGCGGCGCCTTGCTGCCGTTTGGTGGGCACAAAGGTTCGGCGTTGTCGATGATGGTCGAGCTGCTGGCCGCGGCGCTGACCGGCGGGCATTTCTCCTGGGAGTTCGACTGGTCCGGGCACCCGGGGGCGAAAACGCCGTGGACCGGGCAGCTGATCATTGTCATCGACCCGAGCAAGGCCGAAGGCGAGCGCTTCGCCCAGCGCAGCCGGGAACTGGTGGAGCACATGCAGGCGGTGGGGTTGAGCCGTATGCCAGGGGAGCGCCGCTACCGCGAGCGGGAGATGGCGCAGCGTGAAGGTGTAGCGTTGACCGAGCAGGAGTTGCAAGGGCTCAAGTCGTTGGTTGAATGATTCGGGGTAGGGTTTGAGGGGAGTGGTGGCTGTGAAATCGAGCGCCGCCCGCGCGGCGCTCGGTTCGACAGGCAGCAGATCTTCTGGCACCGAACATGCAATGCTGCATTGACATCCTTGCACATCAGTGATGTTCCTCCAGCGCCACTGCAGGTATCCTCGCAGGCAGCATTCCCCGAACTGTCCTGATCCAAGGAGCTGTGCGCTGTGTTCAAACATGTCGATGCCTATGCCGGCGACCCGATTCTCTCGCTGATGGAGACCTTCAAGGCCGACCCCCGTGCCGACAAGGTCAACCTGAGTATCGGCCTGTATTACGACGAAGCTGGCGTGGTGCCGCAACTGGCGGCGGTGGGCGAGGTGGAAAAGCGCCTGGCCGATCAGCCCCACGAAGCCTCGCTGTACCTGCCCATGGAAGGCCTGGCCAGCTACCGCCAGGCGATCCAGGCGCTGCTATTCGGGGCCGACCACCCGGCCGTGACCGGTGGTCGCGTGGCCACCGTGCAGACCGTCGGCGGTTCCGGTGCGCTGAAGGTCGGTGCCGACTTCCTCAAGCGCTACTTCCCGCAGTCGCAGGTCTGGGTCAGCAACCCGACCTGGGACAACCACCGCGCCATCTTCGAAGGCGCAGGCTTCAAGGTCCACACCTATCCATATTTCGACGCAGCGAGCCGTGGCCTGGACTTCGCCGGCATGCTCGGCGCGTTGCAGGCGCTGGAGCCGAACAGCATCGTCCTGCTGCACCCGTGCTGCCACAACCCCACCGGCGTCGACCTGGACCAGGTTCAATGGCAGCAGGTGGTCGAGGTGGTCAAGGCGCGCCAGCTGATCCCGTTCCTCGACATCGCCTACCAGGGCTTCGGCGAAGGCCTGGTGGAAGACGCCTACGCCATTCGCGAAATGGCCCGTGCCGGTGTGCCATGCCTGGTGAGCAATTCGTTCTCGAAGATCTTCTCGCTGTACGGCGAGCGGGTAGGCGGCTTGTCGGTGGTCTGCGACGACGACGCCACTGCCCAGAGCGTGCTCGGCCAGCTCAAGGCCACCGTGCGCCGCAACTATTCCAGCCCACCCTGCCACGGCGCCCAGCTGGTGGCCGGCGTGCTGGGTGATGCCGGCCTCAACGCCCAATGGGTGGCGGAAGTCGAAGTGATGCGCAAGCGTATCCTCGACATGCGTCAGGGGCTGGTGGACCTGCTCGGCGAGCTGCTGCCCGGCCAGGACTTCCAATTCTTCCTGCGTCAGCGCGGCATGTTCAGCTACACAGGCTTCAGCGTCGCCCAGGTGCGCCGCCTGCGTGACGAGTTCGGTGTGTACCTGATCGACAGCGGCCGGGTGTGCATGTCCGGGCTGCGCCCGGCCAACCTGCGCCGCGTGGCCGAGGCCTTCGCGGCCGTGCAGCAGGGCTGAACCCGCCGAGGCACCTTCATGGTGCCCGGCAGGTTGTTCGCCGGGAACACGGGGCCTGCATGTCAGGCCCCTTGTTCATTCATGACAGCAATGCCCCGCCTGGGCGCCCGCCGCATAGCGGTCATGGTGGCGCACCCAGTCCATGGTTCCCTCCTCGTTACGCCCCAGCGGCGCGATATCGAGGAAGTTGTAGGCCCCCACCAGGATGTCCAGCCCCCGGGCATAGGTGGAATAGGTGTGGTACACCTCGCCGTCGCTATCCCGATAGAACGCGCTCAGCCCGGGCAGCTCCCGCTCGTTGCCGGTATAGGGCTCGTAGTTGTACTGCGCCGAACCGTCGGTAGCCATGCGCACGCCGAAGTCCTCGTTGAAACAGCTGCCGTTGGACGAAAACCAGGGGAAGCGCCAGCCCATGCGCCGACGAAAATCCTGGAACTGCGCATAAGGTGCCTGCGATACCGCCACCAGCGACACATCGTGGTGCGCCAGGTGCAGGTTGGCACCGTCGAAATGGTCGGCCAGGAACGAACAGCCCGGGCAGCCTTCGCTCCAGCCCTCGGCGAACATGAAGTGATAGACCAGCAGCTGGCTGCGCCCGGCGAACAGGTCGGCCAACCCCAGTTCACCCTCGGGCCCCTGGAAACGGTAGGCCTGTTCGACCTTGACCCAAGGCAACGCCCGCCGGGCTGCGGCGAGCTCGTCACGCAGGTGGGTGAAGGCTTTCTCGTGCAACCACAGCTGGCGCCGTGCGGCGAGCCACTGGCTACGGGTGACCACCTCGTGGTCTGTATCGGAACTGCTCATGATGGCTGACTCCAATAGAGGGATTCAGCTACTGGTCGAGTGGGGAGGGGGGGGATCGACAGGCTAAACCTGCTGGGCGACGAACGGGCGTCAGCCCAACTAGGCGCACCTCACAGCAGAATCGCTCGCAACCAGAACGTCATGGATAAGCATGTGGCACTCAATGGGCCGATCGCAAGCGCCGCCACAAAGTGGTCCGGCTGATGCCGAGGCGACGAGCGGCTTCGTCGAGGTTGCCATGGCAACTTTCCAGCGTTTCCTTTACATGACGCAGTTGCGCAGCCTTGCCGATGGTGTGCAGGTCCGTTTCGCGTGGGGACTTTTTACGGGCGGTTGAAAGGGCAGGGCCTTCGCACAGTTCGGGCAGCACGCGAGCCAGGTACTGCTCGTCTACGCGATGCGCCTTGAGCAGCTCGCGCGTCGAGAGCATCGCCCGCTCGATCACGTTCTCCAATTCCCGGACGTTCCCGGGCCAGGCATAGCGTTCAAGGTACGGCAGCAATGCGGCGGGTATATCGGCAGCGCCCGCGGGCTGGCCCTGTACGAGCAGGCGCTGGCTGATGCTTGCACAGATCTGAGCGATGTCTTCAGGTCTTTCACGCAGCGGTGTGGTTTGCAGACGCAGGATATTGAGCCGGGGCGGCGGGTGGATCGGATGCGCTGGTCGGCACGTTGCACAACAGTGATGTCCTGGCAGGTCAGGGCCAGGCCGGTACGTTCGCCGTTCTCCAGGATAGGCAGTAAATTGCTCACCACGACGTGCGAGCCGAGCCGCATCACGCGGTCTTCTTCACCCGTGCCTTCCTGCAGCGCCTGCTGCATGTCCAGTTCCGGGCACAGCTGCTGCAGCGGCCGGCCCAACGCTGCGCTAACCGGCAGGTCCAGCAGCTGCGCAAG